>NZ_JMMD01000048.1:0-1184 GCF_000686965.1 Butyrivibrio sp. AE2005 | reverse complement strand
GCGGATGCACTTCTTGAATCCAAGGCAAAGACCGCTGCACAAAATGATATTACTATGACGGTTGAAGGCAACATCCCTGCGAACAGGATTGAGGATGTGAACCTCGTAATACTGATTTCTAACCTTGTTGACAATGCCTTAGAAGCTGCGAAGCAGGTAGAAGGCGAGAAGAAGATTGAGATTCAGTCGATACTTAAGAAGAATATTTGGATTCTTTATGTAAAGAATTCATGTGTACAGGATGTGGTTATCAGAGAAAACAGGATTGAAACTACCAAAGAAGAAAAGGAATCACACGGCTTTGGAATTTCAAACATTGAGCGTGTGGCTAAGAAGTATGGCGGTAATCTGAAACTCAGTTGTGAGAACCGTGTATTTACAGCCAGAGCGACGCTCATGCTTATGGCGTGATGGGGGTGTGCCAATAAAAATGCAAAATACAGGGAGATGGGGGATTTGATTCAAAATATTTTGATTATTCTGGGAATAAGCGCTTTGCGTGGGATTACTGTCTTTGCATGCTTTTGGATTATTTTTGAGCGCTTTTTTTCGTATCGTAGCAGAAAATGGAATATAGGTAGTTGGTTTGGGATTATTTTCTATATAGCAATTTCGCTGTTATATAGGTTTGCTTTAAAATCAGAGATACTTCTGATTAGCAGGATAATGCTGATTATACACTTAATTAGGATTATTCCCTTTTTGTGGGCAAAATATGGATTTGATCCGAAATTTCTGGTAATGGTGCTGTTTTATGAAAATATGATAGACTGCTTGGCACTGAATGTTGAGTATTTATTCGTGGTCAAGAGTAACATTGAGGGCTATAAAGGGATAGAGAGTGATTTCGCTATAGCTTTAACAGAAATAGTTGTCTTACTGTTCTTGTTACTATTAGTGGCACTCAAAAAAGCAAATATCCTAAAGGTGTATTTTACTGAGCTGACTATACCGGAATATATTATTTTGTTCTTAAATTGTTTTTTTGGAGGAATATTACAAAGCGCTATCCTTAAAGAAAAGATGGTGGTTAGCGGAATGAGAACATTGTCATATATTACCTATGCATTACTTATGATTCTTATTATGCATGTCATAATGGTCCGAGAACAAAACACATCCATGAATGATATGATAGGTAACCTGAGTGGGCCTATGAAGCAGATTACAGATTCATATATTGA
>NZ_JMMD01000047.1:0-1376 GCF_000686965.1 Butyrivibrio sp. AE2005 | reverse complement strand
AAGCAGGGATATCTCATCTTGAGGGGGGCTTCACGCTTAGATGCCTTCAGCGTTTATCCCGTCCGGACGTGGCTACCCAGCCTTATGCATCTGGCGATGCAGCTGATACACCAGCGGTCCGTCCATCCCGGTCCTCTCGTACTAAGGACAGCTCCTCTCAGATATCCTACGCCCGCGCCGGATAGGGACCGAACTGTCTCACGACGTTCTGAACCCAGCTCGCGTACCGCTTTAATGGGCGAACAGCCCAACCCTTGGGACCTGCTACAGCCCCAGGATGCGATGAGCCGACATCGAGGTGCCAAACCACTCCGTCGATGTGAACTCTTGGGAGTGATAAGCCTGTTATCCCCAGGGTAGCTTTTATCCGTTGAGCGATGGCAATCCCACTTTCATACCACCGGATCACTAAGTCCTACTTTCGTATCTGTTCCACCCGTCGGTGTCACAGTCAGGCTCCCTTCTGCCTTTGCACTCTACGAATGGTTTCCGTCCATTCTGAAGGAACCTTTGAGCGCCTCCGATACTCTTTCGGAGGCGACCGCCCCAGTCAAACTCCCCGGCAGACATTGTCCCCGGACCAGGTAATGGTCCTTGGTTAGAAGCCCAGCATCATAAGGGTGGTATCCCAACAGCGACTCATATGCAGCTGACGCCACATACTCATAGTCTCCCACCTATCCTGTACATATAATACCGGACCCCAGTATCAACCTGGAGTAAAGCTCCATGGGGTCTTTCCGTCCTGGCGCGGGTAACCAGCATCTTCACTGGTACTTCAATTTCACCGGGTGCATTGCCGAGACAGTGCTCAAATCATTACGCCTTTCGTGCGGGTCGGAACTTACCCGACAAGGAATTTCGCTACCTTAGGACCGTTATAGTTACGGCCGCCGTTTACTGGGGCTTAAATTCAAAGCTTCGATTGCTCTAACCTCTCCTCTTAACCTTCCAGCACCGGGCAGGCGTCAGCCCATATACCTCACCTTTCGGTTTCGCATAGACCTGTGTTTTTGCTAAACAGTTGCTTGAGCCTCTTCTCTGCGGCCTGATTGCTCAGGCTCCCCTTATCCCGAAGTTACGGGGACATTTTGCCGAGTTCCTTAACAATGCTTCTCCCGTCGGCCTTAGGATTCTCTCCTCATCCACCTGTGTCGGTTTACGGTACGGGTTGTATATACGCTATAGTGGCTTTTCTTGGCAGTCATATCTGATGCTTCACTACTAAAATTCGTTCCCCCTTGCGGGACCGGTTCTTCCTTCCCCGGCTCATCCCTTTTGCCTGCGTCCCCACAGTTCTGATATATACAAGTGCAGGAATATCAACCTGCTGTCCATCGCCTACGCCTCTTCGGCCTCAGCTTAGGTCCCGACTT
>NZ_JMMD01000046.1:0-1501 GCF_000686965.1 Butyrivibrio sp. AE2005 | reverse complement strand
ATCGAGTAGAAGGCGGTGACTAACCGCCGTCCTCTCACAGCACCGTACGTACCGTTCGGTATACGGCGCTTTCAATAGTTGACGTGCACAGACTGATAGGCTGTGGCTAAATCAAAGAAGCCACTGTTTATCAGTCTTTCTTTATTTAACGCCCAAATCACAGCCTTATTGTTACTAACGTACCAATACTTCCTGCGACTGTTCGCAATAGTTGCCGCATAGTGTTCTGGAATTCCGAGCTTTACGAGATTTCTAAATTTAGTCCTCGGTAGTTTCCATTGCTTCCATATACACATGCGAATTCTGTGATAGAGCCATCCGTTGATGTCATCTATGTTGTTCTTCATACTGGCAATCCCATAGTAGTTAAGCCAACCTCTGGCGTATACCTTGATTTTCTCGAGATTCGGCTTGATGGACTGTGCGGACTTACGGGAAGATAAATCCCTCAGCCTTGACTTGAACTTTTTCCATGACTTTGTATGAACTCGGACATATATGCCACCTCCGTTCCTTCCCAATGCAAAGCCGAGAAATTTAAAATTTCGGATTGCAAACACACTTACAGTACGGCTTTTCTCGCGGTTAACCGTGAGTTTCAGTTTCTCTTCAAGATATCTCGTACTGCTCTCTAAGAGTCTTTCGGACGCTCTTTTGCTTCTGGCAAGGAGCACGATGTCATCCGCATATCTGATGCAGGGAACACCTCTCTTTAGAAACTCTTGGTCGAACTCGTTGAGGTAGATGTTCGCAAGTAGTGGTGATAAATTGCCCCCCTGCGGCGAACCTTCCTCTGTTTCGATGACCACTCCGTTTTCCATTACTCCACTTTTCAGATAGCGCTTTATGAGCTGTACAACACGCTCATCCTTTACATTCTTTCGAAGAAGATTTATAAGGATTTCGTGATTCAGGGTGTCGAAGTACTTTGATAAGTCAAGCACCACAGCGAATGTGTATCCTTGTTCTGCGTACTCCTTAATTTTTAGTATAGCTCCCTTTGCATCTCTGTTAGGACGGTAGCCATAGCTTCCATCTGCAAACAGTGGTTCATAGATTGGCACTAACTGTTGAGTTATTGCCTGTTGAAGCGTGCGGTCTATCACGGTAGGTATGCCAAGCTTGCGCACACCACCATCTGGTTTTGGAATCTCAACTCGCCTAACTGGCGACGGAGTGTACTTTCCACGATATATGCGGTCAGTTAGCTCCTGCTGGTGTTCCTTAAGATAAGGAAGAGCCGCTTCGATAGTCATGCCATCGATTCCTGGCGCTCCTTTGTTTGCCTTTACTCTCTTATACGCTCTGTTAAAGTTGTCTTTATACAGTATCGCTTCCAAGAGTTTCGGCTGTGCACTGTCTCTTTCTTTCCATATCCGATTGAATGACCTACGCGCTTTCGCATACCCTTCATGTTCCGCACTATCTCTTTGCGAACAGCCATTGATTTCAATGTTTTCTGCCATTAATGGTCATTCCTCCTTTCTCGGTCATACTTAAG
>NZ_JMMD01000045.1:0-1941 GCF_000686965.1 Butyrivibrio sp. AE2005 | reverse complement strand
ATCGTTATCTTCAAGGTCCAGTAAATCTGTGATACTATTCATGTATCCTCCTCCTTTGATATTTAGTCCAAGAAACATCATAAGAGACGGAGGAAGTGCAGGAAATGATTCTTGCATAAAAAAACCGGGATTAGTCAGTTTCAATAACTGATTAATCCCGGTTCTATTTATTATTACTGTAGACCCTCAAACCAAACCCTCAAAGTAGCCCCTCACGATAGACCCTCAAACTAGACCCTCAAAAACTTTGAATACCCAAAATGGATTATCCAATAATAGATATTGAAGGAACAGGAATACATATAAGAGATTTGATAAGGGAAAGCGGTCATACAGTTACAGAAGTTTCTGAATACCTTGGGACAAGTACTTCTCTTGTATACAGATACTTAAGAGGAGAGGTTCTTCCAAGCATTGACAGGATTGTGGCTCTTTCTGTGTATCTTGAAGTCCCTATAGAAAGAATAATAGCAGTCGAGTGAGGCTGCACTATGCGGTATGGGGTAATGGTAGCCCACAGGATTTTGGTTCCGGTAATCTTGGTTCGATTCCAAGTACCGTAGTTTAGGCGTAGTAGCCAAGATGGAAAGGCTCCGGACTGCAACTCCGGGATCGTGAGTTCGAATCTCACCTATGCCTCTATATGGATTCGTAGCTCAAATGGTAGAGCGCTTGATTCTGATTCAAGATGTTACAGGTTCGATTCCTGTTACCGTAGTTTCGGACATATAGCTCAATCGGCAGAGCATCCGGCTGTTAACCGGAGGGCTGTGGGTTCAAATCCCTCTATGTCCGCTGTTTCGGTTTTTCTGTTTTGAGGAATCGGGTTATAAATTTCATTTTTTCTTTAGAAAGTTGCGTACTTTAGCGGATTTGCTATAATGTAAGTGAGTATAATTTGTTTTATGAATGGGTTATCTTCTGTTCTGCATAACAAAGAGTACATGATGGAAGGGAGCTAATTCATGAGACATAAGGAATTTAAAGACCTAACTTTTGCGGATGATTTTATGTTTGCAAAAGTAATGCTTAATGAAAAGTTGTGCAAGCAGCTGCTTGAGATTATTCTTGAGGTGAAAATCAAGAAATTAAGCTATCCGGAAGAACAAAAAACTATCAATCCTTCATATGATAGCAAGAGTGTAAGGCTTGATGTGTATGTGGATGATGAAAAAGGCACAGTTTATAACATTGAGATGCAGACAACAAATCCGGGTAATATTCCGAGGCGTGCGCGTTATTACCAGGGGATGATAGATCTTAATTTGATAGAAAAAGGCGAAGATTATCATAAACTGGCAAAGAGTTACGTCATTTTTATCTGTACTGAGGATATTTACGAATTAGATAAACCGGTTTACAGATTTGAGAATTACTGCAGAGAGTATGAGCTTCCGTTTGGAGATGATTCATACAAGGTTATTCTTAACGCAGCTTGTACTGAACTCCAGGACACAGAGCTTGGAAATTTCCTGAGGTTTGTTCGTACCGGTGAGCCGATGGATGAATTTACAGATAATCTACAAAACGAAGTTAATGTTGTTAAACGCAATGAGAAATGGGAGGTGGAGTACATGACACTTCTGATGAGAGATAATGAAAAGAAAAAAGAAGGACGAAAAGAATATCAGCTACTTCTTAGGGCTATTCCAAAAGAGTCTGATGATTTTACGCTTGCCCTGACTGCTGAAGACGATGTCATTGAAGCTCTTATGGAAAAATATAATATCTATTCTGAAGAATAATATATGACACAGCTGAATTATCGGTGTTTAAAATGATTTTTTATGATTAAGTTTTTGCGGCTTTCACTTATAGTATAGGTGAAAGCTGTTTTTATTTTTTTAAATAGACTTATTATTCCCCTTATTTCTGTAGTTATTAGTGAAGGGATTTTCCCTTGTCTGTACTTTGACAAGAGAATATACATTCACTAAGTAC
>NZ_JMMD01000044.1:0-2292 GCF_000686965.1 Butyrivibrio sp. AE2005 | reverse complement strand
GATGGCCAATATGAAAATTATACGATAAAAGGTTATAGAACCATAACCCATCCGGGGCCTTATACTACTCCGGACGGGCTCTATGTTTCTTACTCCACATTTGTTTTTGAATGTGTTGTTGTCGTGCTTGATTACAAGCGGAAGGTACGGTTATATTTTGAAACGCATAACAGTAAGTGGCGGATTGCGATATAAATTTCATCTATCACCAAAATCATCTTCCGATAACATCACACTTATAAGCTCCGCACTGATAATTCAGCACTACTCCACTATCAATGTTTTAGTTGCCTATATATATCTTCGCGCTCATCTTGACTTAAATCCCTTAAATATATGGCATATTCATTTGGATATCCCCCCACAAAAGTCATATGCTCCATATTTCTTTGAGATGGATCTGTTATCCAAAGAACAGACTCTCCATGAAAATCATCGATGTATTTAAGTATTTCATTCTTGTATGTTACTTCCATCACTTACTACCTTGTCCGTTTCTTTGTCCATACCTCAACCAAAAAAATCATCTATCTTCCCAACTGAATCCAAAATCTCTGTTTCATCAACACCAACGTTTCTTGCAATCTCTGCTGACGCCTTAAGCCGCTCGGATATATCCCGGCTAAATGCATTTGCAAGTAACTCATCAAAAACTTTGCTTCTTTCTTGAATCTCATCCCTATATTTATCAAGCTTAGCTTCAAGCTCAGCATCAACTGTGGCTTGATGTTCAATATACTGATTCAGGATCTCTGACTCACGCTTGTACAGTGAATATCGGCCATATTCAAAGGCAAGCATAGCCACACTCTGATTAAACTGTGCCAGATCTTCTCCAAGAAGAATCGCACTATACGATGTAATAAGCTTTATCATTGCTTCCAACAACAGCCACAGACACTTCTCGGTGTAATCCACTTCGGATATAATTCCTTTGCTTACATCCTTAGACAGCATCCTAACCTCTTTAGCTATCCGGCTTATGGCTTCACACTTCTCTTTTGAAATCCCGTTTTTATCAAGCAATTTCACAGAAATATCAACGTAATCAGCATAAGCCTCAAAGACCTCGACACTATATTGCTGACCGTCAGGAAGAATCGCAAGATCTGAGATCTTACTCGCAATATCAATCCAATCTTGTTTATCGAACTCCTCAATATTTTTCCCTGAAGCTATTTTGCCAAGAATAGCAAATGTTGCAATGGTACCGATTCTTATGCGTTTCAACTGCTCAGGACTATCATCATTCATATATGCCAAAACAGTCTCTTGTGCCTTTGCGATTCCATCCATAGCCTTTTGGATATTCGCACCGATTTCTGTATCCTTCAGATAATCTAATGTAATATCCTTCAATAATTCTTCAATCATGACTCTCACCCTCTGCGACAATTTGCTTACAATACAATGCCGATAAAGTCTTTGTAAGATTAACCATAGCCCCCAGCTTATTCTTATCATCATCGCTGAACGTCGTATAATCTCCACTGAACAATGAAAGGCAATCTTGGAAGTTTGAATTCAATCCCGTTCTCACATCATTTGTACGTGTCAGTATCTCAGAGATCTTGCCATCCATCTCTTTTATAGCCTCAATATTGCGCTTAACAGCCTCAATCTCCTCATTTTTCTCTTTATTTAGTTTTGCTCTATTTTTGGAAAAAAGAAGTATAGAAGTAAGAAGCGTTGCTCCTGCTATAGTCCAGCCAACAGGTCCTGCCAAAGCCAAAAGAGCCTGCCCTCCGGCTATACCTGTTCCTCCTGCACTCAACGCGCCTCCGCCAAGCCATGCCAAAGCAGCTTTTGTTGCAGCAGCTCCGGTCAAAGTTGATATTGCAGTTCCTGTCGAAGACACTCCAAAAGTAGTTGCAATCCACATAGCCGCTGTCGGGGCCATAAAAGCAACACTGGCGCCGGCAGCAAGTCCGGCTCCCGCACCGCCTGCTGCCATCCTAGCGGCTGTTGATTGTCAAGTAAAATTGACCCACTTTTATACTTAAATCTGACCCACCCTTGGATCCGTCATTGTGATTTTGGAGGCGGGTCAGTTTTGTTTATAAATCTCGATTTTTACACTGTGAATTGACCCACCTTTTAATGAGTTACCAGTGTGTATCCAGCATCGGTAAGTGCTGTTTTGTCTATGATCATTGTCTTGTTTATTGTATCCATGACAACGTATCTGCTAAGTTCTAGAAGCCTGTCCCCAATAAGCTCTTTAACAAGCTTTTCCATTGCTTCTGCTTTAGGGGCGTTCCTTTCTGTTTTATCCTCGCATATATGCTGTGG
>NZ_JMMD01000043.1:0-5028 GCF_000686965.1 Butyrivibrio sp. AE2005 | reverse complement strand
TAATTGTAGGCAAATTTCCATCATTATCAACAAGATTAATCGGATTCCCCCAACAATAGCCATAGTGATTCAGCGTAAACGGACTAATAATAAATCCTTTTACATTATCCTCAGACTGGAATCTGCCTGTTTCTGCCTTGTAGTATCTAGCCTGTGCAAACTTAAGCCCCGATACTTCATCTTCCTGATAGCCTGTAAAAGCAAATGGCTGAATTATATTGCCCTGTTTTGTGTATGCATGCTTCGAGTTATTGTTTCTTATATTGCCTGTAAACGGATCTATATTTCTTCCAAAGTCATCGAATGCATATGATGATACAACTGCTCCGTCAGTACCTGTCATGTACATAGGTGATCCAAGTTCATCCTGGATATAATAGAAGTTATTTCCTGACTTTGACATTGAGATTACGTTGTTATCATATATGAAGCTCTCTGTCTCGCCATTTACCGTTCTCTCAAGAAGGTTATAGTAATCCTTTGAAAGATCGCACAAATACTCTATCTTTTCTTCAGGTCTTACAGATGCCACCCTGAATCCAAGTCCGTTGTATTGGTTCTCAAGTTCTCCCTTGTCTTTATCGACTACCTTTGAGAGCATGTTTGTAGCATCAAAAGTAAAGGTCTTCTGTAAGAGACCGTTTATGAACTCTTTTGTCTGGTTACCTCTCTTATCGTAGTCGTAGGTCTTAAGGATTGCCTGAGAGTTATTAAGTTCCTTAGCTTCTACGAGTCTGTCAAGGACATCGTAAGTGTAAGAAGCCTTTATGCTTTCTTCTGTATCCGGCACAATCTCAGACATTGCTGTTCTGTTACCGAAAGCATCATACTCATATGCTGCCTTTGTTATTCCATCATGTGTTGTCTTTGTTAAACGTCCAATAGCATCATAACTGTATTCATATCTACCTGATACTTTGTCAAGGCCACGTCTGCTCCTGTCAATACCATTTATGAGCCCCGAATTATCGTAAGAATAGAAATACTTATCAAGTACGCCCTCAATATCAGTACTAATCATACTTTCAAGGTTTCCACCGGGCATATATGTATACGCCTGACTTACGCCATTTGCAAAAGTCTTCTTTGAAAGACGACCTATATTATCATAAGCATAAGTAGTTTCTTCTCCGTTTCCTATGATGCTCCTTAGCTGAAGCTTATCATCATAGTTATAAGAAACTACCCTTCCGTCAGGATATGTGAGCTTAGTCTTATTATATTATAAAACGGTAGCTTCACTATATGCTGAAACTACCGTTTTACCGCATTTAAACCTAAGCAATAACACCATTGCTCTATTTTGCTTATTCAAGCTCTATAACCGCATACTTTGAATGTGGTAAAGAGGTAACTTTAACTTTATCTCCTTTTTTATTTTCTCATAGTGTCCAACCACACTATATTCACACTCAGTTCCATCAATTTCAACCATTATAGAATTTGAAATGCCAAACACTCCGCTTACCACTTCCTGAGATGCTACTCCATGTCCAACAACATAATTGTTTGCATCAATTAGTGGTTTATCTTTTACTATAGGTATCACTTCCATTATCACATGCATAGCAACAATTGCAGGTATCAATAATTTATACGCCACCCTTGCTGCCTTATTGTTTCTCAAAAACTCATAATTATCCCAATATGAATTATTGATCAAAAAGAACAAAGCAGAAATAATACCAACTACAAGAAAAATCATTATTTCCAAAAACTTTTTATTAAATATATTCTGATACTCCATAATATATTTCCTCACTAATCTAAACACTCTTGTGCTTTACCTGTAAAAAGAACATCTAAATAATTCATAATAATATTACTGCCTCCATTAATACCAAAAGCAGCTCTACCTATATCATCTATAATTGTCCCCATACTTCGTGGATCAAATTCTCGTAAAAACCACAACGGATTCTTCAAAGCTTCTCTCATCGCATTAACATTTCCTGGAACAAAACCTTTAAGCAATGCTGCTCCTCCATCAAATGCTGCACCAACAATTGCCCCCCATTTAGCTTTTCTAATCATTTCATTTATAGAAACCTTATCCTCAGTAACAGCATTAGCCAACATATCATTCATGAGTGAGCCCGCTAATCCACCAACCGTATTCTGTAAAGGAATTCCAGAATTAGCTATTGCCCCTCCAAATGTTGCAGCTGCATATGTTTCGGGCGATGATATTTGACCATTTACCACATCTGTAAATACTTGTCCACCAAAACCTAATACTGCGCCTCCAGGATTTGCTGCAAAAGAACCAATTAAAACAGCTGTATCTGCCATCCCTCTTGCAGCTCCTTTTTCAAAACTCTCTCCATTAATCGCTGCATTTACTCCAAAAGCAGTTCCTCCTGCCAAACTTAACACTCCTACTGCTAAGCCCGCACCTGCTCCACCGGTCACAACTGTTATACCAACCGCTGCAGCAGTTATAGCTGTCGCATTTATTATCTCTTTATGATCACTATAGAAATCTCCAACAGCATTCGCAGCTTTTGTCACC
This sequence comes from Butyrivibrio sp. AE2005, assembly GCF_000686965.1. Lineage (NCBI taxonomy): Bacteria > Bacillati > Bacillota > Clostridia > Lachnospirales > Lachnospiraceae > Butyrivibrio > Butyrivibrio sp. AE2005. The sequence goes on along the minus strand of NZ_JMMD01000043.1, from coordinate 2,516 downwards.
CATTTCGCCCAATTACCATCATTATCAACCAAAACTATAGGATTGCCAAAGCAATAGCCATAATGATTGAGTGTAAACGGTCTGTCAATGAATCCCTTTACGTTATCCTCTGACTGGAATCTTCCTACTTCTGCCTTATAGTATCTCGCCTGTGCAAATTTAAGTCCCGATACCTCATCTTCCTGATAGCCGGTAAAAGCAAAGGGCTGAATGATATTACCGTTTGTTGTGTAAGCGTACTTTGATGCATTCTGATTTCTGTCGTTACGTACTTTTCCTGTTAACGGATCGATATTTCTTCCAAAATCATCGAAGGCATATGATGATACAGCTACTCCGTCCATACCTGTCATGTACATTGGAGAGCCAAGCTCATCCTGAAGATAATAGTAGTTGTTGCCTGATTTTGACATCGAGATCACGTTGTTATCATAAACAAAGCTCTCTGTTTCGCCGTTTACCGTTCTCTCAAGAAGGTTGTAGTAATCCTTTGAAAGATCGCAAAGATACTCTATTCTTTCTTCAGGTCTTGTAGACTCTACTCTAAATCCAAGACCATTGTAGAAGTTTTCAAGTTCTCCCTTGTCTCTGTCAACTACTTTCGAGAGCATGTTTGTAGCATCAAAAGTAAAGCTCTTCTGCAAGAGACCTTTTATAAATTCCTTTGTCTGGTTTCCTCTCCTATCATAATCGTAAATCTTAAGGATTGCCTGATTTTTATATTATTGCTTTCATTTGTCTGATATATAAAAATGATTCATTCATACCTATATCTGTTTTTTGGTTCAATATATCTGCCGCAAGTAAATAATCATCACTTTTCACTTTACTTATAACTTCTGAAATATCCACATTGCTTTCGCCAAAACATTGCACTGTATTTTCTTTATCAAACATATATCGCGACTGATTCTCCATATTTGAATAGTAATATAATGGACTATCAGAATACATTCCAAGTATTCCACGTTCAACAAAAAAATCTTTTAGTAGACCATAGTTAGATAAATAAAATGGAAGCTTTATCTTTTTTCGATTATATAGCTTTATGATCAGCATCGAATTGGTGTATTGTCCGCAACTATCCAAATATATTTTACAAACATCTCCCCAACGATAAATTTGCACTTTCCCTGTTGGCAAAACATGTATTATTTCTTCAGCAGAAAAAGTAATCTTCTCATTTACTATTGATAATAAAAATGGAATATTTAACACAACAAAAATAAAAGCAAAAATCAGCAACCATTTCATTATATGTATATCATATCCTATATAAATCAGATAAATTAGTGCCATCAAAAACACTATCTCAGTTAAAATACTATATAGGCATCGTTTATTAACTGTCACTTTATCTATACTCATTTTGTATACACTCTCTTTTCTCGATTTTTACACAAAACATAAAAATTGATTTATACGGCTATCCCTCACATACAATACCACCTACGCGGTTAACCAAATTATCTATTTTACTATCCACCCCTGCGGTTATTCTATTGTAAGCAAAATCAATTACATGTTCTTGCATAGTATAACAAAAAACCATTTTTGCAGCTTCCATTGCATCCGGCGCATAGCTAAATGCATACTTCGCGATAGAATCTAAAGTATTCTTCCCAATGCCTTTTGCTATATCTTTAATTCCATTTACATCATTAACCATTTCACCTTGAGCAATAAATTCCGATGCAATTTTTTCTAAAACAGGATGCTGACCATTTTGAAATAGTTTATTAGCAATTTTGGGTGCATTCTTCGCTAAAATTCCTGTAGCTTTCATCATACCACCAACTGCTAATGCATTAACTCCTGCACCTATAACATTACTTATTTTTTCTTCAGTAGTAAGTTCTCCATCAAGAGAGTCCTTAGCATTATTAAACACTGCATCTGTAACAAACTGCACGCCCATCGCCAATCCTGCGCATCCAGTTGCAATTGCTGTTCCTTCAATAGCACCTTGAGCGGCACTTAATCGAACCTTTTTCCAATCAATCTCTTCACCGCTTAGTTTCTGATCCAGATATTCCAATCCACCATTTACAAAGCCTCCAACAGCTGCTCCTATAAGTAAATGTAGCAACTTACCATTTCTATCAATTGCTATTATCGGTGTATTTAAACAGTACAAATAATGATTTTGTGTTTCTGGAACTTGCTCAAATCCCCTAACCTGATCCTCACCAATAAACCTGCCATTATCCGCACTATAAAATCTTGCCTGAGCAAACTTAAGACCCGACACTTCATCTTCCTGATAACCGGTAAACGCAAAAGGCTGAACGATGTTGTCGCTTGTTGTGTAAGCGTGTTTTTGCACGTTATGTTTTCTGTTGTTTCTTACCTTTCCGGTAAACGGATCGATATTTCTTCCGAAGTCATCGAAAGCATATGCGCTTACGGCAGCTCCGTCTGTACCTGTCATGTACATTGGAGAGCCAAGCTCATCCTGAAGATAATAGTAGTTGTTGCCTGATTTTGACATCGAGATCACGTTGTTATCATAAACA
>NZ_JMMD01000042.1:0-7434 GCF_000686965.1 Butyrivibrio sp. AE2005 | reverse complement strand
ATGTCAAAGTCAGGAAATAACTTCTATTATATCCAGGATGAACTTGGATCACCTATGTACATGACAGGTACTGACGGAGCAGTTGTATCATCATATGCATTCGATGACTTTGGAAGAAATATAGATCCGTTTACAGGCAATATAAGAAACAGTAACTCGAAGCATGTATACACTAAGCAGGGCAATATAATTCAGCCATTTGCTTTTACAGGCTATCAGGAAGATGAAGTATCGGGGCTTAAGTTTGCACAGGCTAGATACTACAAGGCAGAAACAGGCAGATTCCAGTCTGAGGATAATGTAAAAGGATTTATTATTAGTCCGTTTACGCTGAATCACTATGGCTATTGTTGGGGGAATCCGATTAATCTTGTTGATAATGATGGAAATTTGCCTACAATTATTGGAGGAGCTTTAATAGGTGGTGCGATTGGTTTTGCTGGTGATGTGATATCTCAAGCTGTTTCTGGGAAAAACATAATGGAGATTGATTATGGACATGCGGCTGTTACTGGGCTTAAAGGTGCAGCGGTAGGCGCGGCAATTGGAGCAGGCGTTGGGGCTGTTGCAGCAATAACACAGACTGCAGTAGGCGGTTCAACTGGTGTTGCAATGGCAGCATCAATGACTAAGGGAGCAGCAGTTTGTGGAACAATGAGTGCTGTTATGGAAACTGGAACAGAGATAGTTACTAACGAAGATCATAGTATAAATGTTGGCCAGATTGGAGTCGCCGGGGTGGGTGGCGCTATTGCAGGATTGATAACTGGTTCAGGCATAGGAAGGGCTGCGTCTTCGTGTCTGAATGCTGTAAATGCTGCAGTAGTATCAATAGTCAATGATATACAGAAAGGTGAAAGCACTAAAAAAATAATTTATGATGCTTGTGTAAGTGGAATAATTGGTGGAGCTGCTGGATTTATTGGCGGAGATGGAGCTGCAAAGGATGCTTATGACGTGGGAGAACATTTATATTTGTTTAAAGCAAATGGAAAATATGTTTTAGGGCAGGCTAAAAAGATAAATATATTGCATCATTTTGTAGATGGTGCGAAGTATATTAGTGCACAGCTTGCAAGGGGATTAGTGATTGCGGCAGGAACCACACTTATTGGCTCACCGCTTGTTACAGTTGCATCAAATCTATACAATGATTCCCCAAAGGAGGAATGCGGTGAATAATTGTTTTTTTGTTTTGTTGATTTGGCTGTTTGTTTTTTTAGCAAGCGGAATTACGGAATATAGTGGTGGGGGATATGATTATCCCGCACCTAGGTGGTTAAAGAGATTAGGAAATCCTTTTTCAACAAAAAAAGAATATCTTTTATCAATGGCTTTGTTGCGTGTATGCAATAACATATTACTAGTAATAACAATTGTTGGTTATTTTTTTAAACATAATTTAAAGAATTATTGGAAAGTTGCTGGTGCCAAGTATAGTATTATAATAATAATCTTATGCTGTGTTGCAATCATAATCGAGGAAGTGTTTGCTATAAATATTAAGATTAAACGGAACAATAAAGCTATTGGGGGAAATATATATCTTATTTGTTTTTTTTCTTTTGGATGCATATTTATGATATATATGTACTGTAGTTTATTGATGCAGCACTAAATAAAGTCCATCCCGGAGGAAATGCCAGAATTTTTGCATACAGTGACGGAAACATAAAAGCAGTTTATGACGATAGAGGAATAGGGTCAAACTTTACTTACGATGACAGAGGAAACGTTGCTACAATAGCAGATCCTGACGGAGTAAAGACGAGCTATAAGTATTACGAACTTAACCGTGTTGTAGAAACAGTTTCTGCTGACGATGCAAAAAAATTGTATAGCGTTAAATAAATATTTTCCAATAACGGAAGTTTAGTTGTTGACTTTGGACGAGCATTATTTGGATTTAATGGATGCTCTGATATTATTCAAAATTATATTGTACAGATATTTAGTATAGTCAGACTGGAGATAAAAAGCCCGAGAGTATAGAGACTCTTGGGTTACTTCAATATTAGGGGGGAAATGGATTCATTTAAATTTTGACATCCAATAATGTTTTTGATTTCATTAATACTTTTGTATTGAGGAGAGAGCGTTTATGGTAATTTTTTGGAGCATTATAATAAATTTTTGTGTTGTTCTATGGGGACCCTGTATAGCATTGGTTACTTTTGTGCAGAACTGTACAAAAAAAGTTTGCTCTGCAAAAGAAAGTCGAAATGCAAATATATTATCGAAAGCGTTAGGGGGACTGGTGCTATTTGGATTATTTGTTTATACACCTGATACTTTTAAAGAGTCATGGCAAGGGCTTTTGGATATTCCAACGATAATGATCAGTGAACATTGTTTTGGAATAATAGTTTTTGCGCTTTTGGTAATATTGTTATCTTTCTATATTATGATTTTTGGAGATAATGTAGGAGTTGAAATATTTTATAAATATGAGCGGGGTAGAATGATTGCTATTGGTATTCAACTAGTAGATAGTGCGATCATGATTGTGTACCTGTTTTTGATTAATGTAAATGGGAATATAAATAAGTATTATTGGAAATATATTCTTTTGTTGGATTTAATGATGTTTGCTGTCATTGTTATATTAGGCGCAATAAAAGTAGCATATACAAAAGATGGTGTATGTTTTGAGTATAATACGGTTATATCTCAGCGAAAGCTTTTTGTGATTGGCGATAACAAGTTTGATGTAGTTATAGAAAATGAAGATTATATAGTTAAAAATGGCGAAGAAGAAGTACGAATGAAAAAGCTTACGCCACGTCAAATAGAAGGTCTTGAAGAGTTTAGAAAATTGACAAGAGGAAAACAAAATGGAAAATGATAGAAAAAAATTATTTTTTTGTATGGCGATAGAAACATGTATTTATTTTGCTATAGGTGGAAGCTTGATTTATTTTGGCGAAATCTTATTTGGGAGCTTATTTTGCATTTTTGCTGTCTTTAAAATATTTTTTGTTATATTACAGATTAAAAAACGTAACAAGCAACAGAGCTAGACCATTTGGATTATATAATTTAGGAAATATATATTTGAAAATATTTTGTGAATACTAATTATACAAGAGTCGATATAAAAGCCCGAGAATATAGAAATTCTTGGGCTATTTTCAATATTATGGCAACAGCTTATACAACTCTTTGCTAAAATTAGGTTGGTATGGAATCAAGGATTTGAATAATGAATAACCGTATACCGTATAATAAGAATAAATGCGAGGTTAAGGTATGGATATTTTTTGGACTCTTGTAGTAGATATAGGTATTGTAATAGTTGCATCGTGCATTATACTTACTATTTTTTTACAGAATTGTGCAACTAAGGCGAGCTCTGAAAAAGATAAAAAAGAAGCAAATATATTAGCAAAAGTGTTAAGAGCACTTATGCTATATGGTATTTTCTTTTGGGATCCCGATATGTATATTGGAACGTTGAAAGCAATGATAGTGTAGCATAAGTATTTGTCTATTCAGGTTGAAAAAAAATTAGGGGAGTAATGTATAGTATGGGCACAAATATAATTTTGAAACCTAAATTTATAAAACTTGGTTACGTTCTTATTGGAGTAGTATTATTTTTAGCGGCAATAATATACCAAGAAGGCATTAAAAATATCAAAGAAAGCATTATTATACACGATACATCATATGTTATTGAGATGATCCTTATATTTGTTTTTGGATTTACACCTGTTATTGTTGCAATAATTATATATATATTAGCGTTTGGATCGATACGTATCATTATTGACGATGACAATATAACAATTAAGGTTTTAAACAAGGTAAAATATAAATTTAATGTGAATGAGCTTGACAAGGTCGAGCAGTTTTATCGCGTTGTTAAAGGCTCAAGGTTTCAGCAAACAGTAATATATTATCGTGGAAAAAAAATAAAATTGCTTGAGCATCCGAATGAGGGTTGGGAAAATTATAATACTTGGTGTAGATATCTGACTGAAAGAAAAAAACTTCAACGTGTTGATGATATTTGAGTGAAAGTGCAAGGAGCTATAGAAAATATGTAGGTGTCTGATTTTAAAATGATATTTTATACTTTGCAATGTGACATTACAATTTTTTGAAAGAGGATTGACGGCATAATGGAAAAAATAAAATTAAAGGCCGCAAAAATGGCAATTTTAATAGAATAATGGCTACAACATTTGCTTCCGCAGCGGCATGTTCACCAAGAGTATTCAGAGCGCTTGCAGGAGATAACGTTTTTGAAGCTATAATAAATGTTGCTATGTTTCTTCTATTAGTAGCAGCTATGGGATTTTTTCTTAATTTGATTATTAAGAGTTCGATAGTGGTTAAAGAGGACAGGTTTGTGATACATGCCGGATTATATTTCAAGACAATTAAGTATAGCGACATTAATCAGTGCTTCTTTATGGATGGTAAATTTGTTGTTGTGACCAGAGACAGAGAAATTCCTATACAAATTGCTATATTTGAGGATATGAGTGCTTTGTATGATGAACTAAAGAGAAATGGCATTGTGATCGAAGGATGATCAGATAAGATAAAAATTCCCTGATAACTTACGGCATATAGCGAAGTTATCGGGGGATTCCGCTATTAGCATTTGTAAGACCGGAAGAAAGAATAGAGTTTTTTGAAATTTTTCGAAGGATTACTATAACCTTCTTGAGAGAACGGTAAATGGCGAGACAGAGAGCTTTGTTTATGATAACAATGTAATCTCAATGTCAAAGAGCGGCAACAACTTCTATTACCTTCAGGATGAATTTGGCTCACCTATGTACATGACAGGAACAGATGGAGCGGCCGTAAGCGCATATGCTTTTGATGATTACGGTAGAAATATAGATCCGTTTACAGGAAAAGTGCGTAACGACAGAAATCAGAATGCATCAAATCACGCTTATACAACAAATGGCAACATCATCCAGCCTTTTGCATTTACAGGCTATCAGGAAGATGAAGTATCGGGGCTTAAGTTTGCACAGGCAAGATATTATAGTGCAGATAATGGGAGATTTTTAGGTGAAGATCAGATAAAAGGTTTTATTAATAGTGTTGATACGCAGCATAGATATATGTATTGTTTAAATAATCCAATAAATTTGATTGATGAAAATGGAAAAGAACCTTCAATTCCTGATCCAACTCAAACATTAAGTGGTCAGTCTGATGTTGGATTTTATCCAGAACCTAAGTCTGATGTTGGATTTTACCCAGCGCCTAAATCGAATTCAATGTCAACAAATGATTCTGCTAACAAATGTGAAGGTGAAGATAGTAGTGCAGGTATAACTTCTCAAGATGTTTCAACTATAAGCAAGTATGCTCAAAATGGTGTTGAAATCCTTAAAATAGGGCTTTTGACGGGGGCAAAAGTTTTATCGAGGCGTAGTAAACAGATAAGTGCTATGCTTCATTCGGCTAAAATAGCTAGACCTGGACGTGCTTTGAGTCATTATAGAAGTAATAATGCAGTAAGACGTTCTATGCGTGAAGCTGCAGCAAAAAACTTATCTAATGCTGAAAAAGCAACAAATATTGCGAAGAAAATTGATGACTTTGGAAAATATATTAATGTTGTTGCAGTAGCATTAGATGTTGGAATTGGTGTATATGATAATATTCAAAATAAACAACCTATAGACAGGATACTTTCTGATGCAACTGTTGATGCGGCTGTTTCTACGTTACAGATAGTTGCCACGACAGCAATTACAACGGCTATAGTGGGCTCTGGTTTTGGCATAGTAGCATTAGGAGTTGGTTTAGCAGTTAGTACTGTTGTTACAGGCTTGAGTGATGATTTGAAAATTTATAAAGGAAAAAGCTTAAGAGATTTAACTAAAGATGCAATGTATTATTCGATAAAACATTGGAAACCAGCATTGCTATAGGTTATAAGAATATTGAGAAATAGAATTGGAGAAAATGGTATGGTTCGTTTAAATCAAAAAGTATTTACAACATATATTATACTTGCTTGTCTTTTTATTGTAGTAGATTTGCTAATGCTGATATCTGCAGAGAGCAATAAAGTTAAAGAATTTATTTTAGCGGATGCAATAGTGTTGCTGCCAATAGTAGTTATGGGATTGATATATTGTAAAAAGGATATAACTGAATTTAAATTTAATCTTTTGTTGGGAATAGATTCAATTTTGTTTTGCGTATTGTTTCTTTTTATCATGTATCATCAAACGTCAATGTATAACATTGAAAAGTACAGGAGTATTATTGTTATCCTAATGGTTTTGCTTTTTATAATTGGCGGTATTTTGGGATATTTCAGGATAGGTAATAACTTATATATGGAAGCTGGAGGAGGAGTAGTTTTAGGAGTAAGTGCGTTGGGACATTTATATGCTAAATACTGCATCAAAAATATTAAATTCACATTGATAATATGTTTATGTGCAATTACGTATTTAATATTTTTTGGCATTGGATATCATTTCGGAAGTAATTATTCTGCGTGATTTTGTTTTTTGATTAAATCCTAAGCTCCTATGAATTTATACCAATGATTTAGTATGAATTTACGGGGGCTTTCGATTTATTATCATTAGATGGACAATTAAAAAACAAAATCATTTATGATGTCATTGCATCTTACTGATATCGATATGCCTACATAGAAAATGATATCTTAGGACGCCTTACAAAGGTAACAGACTTTAAGAACAGGACTGTGGCATACGAGTATGGCGCTACAGGTGAAAGAACAAAGCTCACATATCCTGACGGAAGAGAAGTTACTTATAACTATGATGAAAAGCTCCAGCTTTCAAGCATTATCGGAAACGGTGAAGAGACAAGATATACTTACGATGATCTTGGACGCCTTTCAAGTAAGACATTTGCAAACGGAGTAACTCAAGGTTACACATATATGCTGGGCGGAAACCTCGCATCAATGGAAAGTTCCGATAAGCAGGGAGTACTTGATAAATACTTCTATTCTTATAACAAAGCAGGTCTTATTGACGGCATAGATAGAAACAGACGCGGTCTTGATAAAGTATCGGGAAGATATGAATATAGCTATGATGCTATCGGACGTCTTACAAAGACAACGCACGATGGAATAACAAAAGCTGCTTACGAATACGACGCATTCGGCAACAGAACCGCTATGTCTGAGATATTCGCAGATACAAGCGAGAATATAAAGACAGCGTATACATACGATGTTCTCGACAGACTCATAGAGACTAAGGAGCTTAACAGCTCTCAGGCAATCCTTAAGACCTACGATTACGATAACCGTGGTAATCAGACAAAGGAATTCATAAACGGCATCTTGCAAAAGAGCTTTACTTTTGATGCTACAAACATGCTCTCAAAAGTAATCGACAAAGACAAGGGAGAACTTGAAAACTTCTACAACGGACTTGGATTCAGAGTAACATCAACAAGACCTGA
>NZ_JMMD01000041.1:0-9980 GCF_000686965.1 Butyrivibrio sp. AE2005 | reverse complement strand
TTAGTAATTACGGTTTCATATGTGTCTTCAGTAATCTTGAATCGTACGATTCTAAATTTAAGCTCATAAAAGGCTACTGAATCCTTTTTCCTTAGTAAGCGCAAAATATTTCGACGGATATAAAACCATCTGTTAATCCTTCATAATGAATCTGAACTATAAACTACATTTTGGTGTCACTTAAGTGGTCTATGTATTAAGACTAATAGACAACACTTTGGTGTCACATCCAGGAGGTTTATTATGTCAGATTCAAGCAAAGAACAACGTAGAACACTTGATGAGTGGTACAAACTCGTCACTCAATGCCGCCAGAGCGGTCTTAGTGATGAACAGTGGTGCTTATGTAACGGCATCAAAAAGTATTCTTTATACAGTGCGATCAAGCGACTTCGCCAAAAGGCTTATGCTGTCCCCAAGCCGATGCGAAACTCGCATGATGAAATACATGACCTGACGATCCCTAAGCAGGACGTCGTTCAGGTGGATATCATTGATGATATCCAGCCGCCAAAGGAATATATTCCTTCTGTGGCGCCGCATCTTGACAATTCACATACGATAGAGATAAATCTCGGAAGAGCAAATATCCGCATCAGCAACACAGTAGATCCGGTAGTTCTATCAGAAACCTTAAAGATCTTAGGAGGCCTGACATGATCGGGGATATCACAGTTGCAGATGACATATACATTGTCTGTGGCTATACCGATATGCGCAAATCCATAGATGGCCTGTGCGCCATTGTTGAAGATAAGCTGCACATGGATCCTAGATCTCGGGCTATTTTTCTTTTCTGCGGCAGGCGTGCTGATCGTCTTAAAATCCTCATGTGGGAACAGGATGGCTTTGTATTGCTATACAAAAGGCTTTCTGTTGCTCAGGGAAGATATCGTTGGCCAAGAAATAAGGATGAAGTCAGAAGTCTTTCATGGCGTGAGCTTGACTGGCTTCTTTCAGGCATCGATATTGAGCAGCCTAAGGCTATCAGAGCCTCTTAACGATAGCAGCTCAGCTTTTGTGCATTTTTCTTAAAACTCTCTGAATCGGATTAATAATGAGGCTCTGTTTTGAGCACTTTGGCACATTTGCCGATATTAATCGTCCTGAATGTCTGATAAAATCTATATATCAGATATAAGGAGGCTATCGTGGCAAGAGATTCCAGGGAACAACAGCTTATTGAGCTGAAGGATACCGTAAAGGAACTGAATACTACCATAAAAAATCTTAACGCTCTCATAGAAGCTGCCAACAAACGTGAAGCAGAACATCTAGAAAAAGAAAAGGTTCTGCAAGAGCAGATCGAATACCTTACAAAGAAGCTTTTTGGAAAGTCCAGTGAGAAGCGAGATGATTTTGAAGGCCAGTTAAATCTCTTCAATGAAGCCGAAACTCTAATGGCTGAGCCTGATCCAGAGGAACAGGAATTCACTACCGTCGAGAAACATACCCGCAAGAAGAAAACCAAGATGACAGATAAGTTTGCAAACCTTCCGGTTCAGAAGGTTCTTCTTGATGTGCCCGAAGATGAACGCATCTGTGATATCTGTGGTACGCCTCTTGAAAGAATCGGAGAAGAATTCGTTCGAAGAGAAATCGAGATCATAAAGCCAAGCCTTAAGATTATCGAGTATTACAGCGTAAGTTATGGATGCCCCAAATGCAAAGAAGATGCTGAAGTACCACATATCGTAAAAGGACGTGATGATCAAAAGCATATGCTCCATGGTATGGCATCTGCAGGAACAGTTGCCTGGGTGATGTACCAAAAGTACGTCAATTGTCTTCCTTTATACAGACAGGAAAAAGATTTCAAGATGTACGGAGCTGAGATCTGCAGAGGAACTATAGCCAACTGGATAATCAATAATGCTGAAGACTTCTTCAGACCTATGCATGAATACTTCCAAAGGAAACTTGTTTCCGGAAAATATATCATGGCTGATGAGACACCTGTACAGGTACTCAAAGAACCGGGGCGCAGGGCTGAAACAAAGTCATACATGTGTTATGTGATGAGTTCCTGCCTCATACCGAAATCGCTATGAAGCAGGTTGTATCTGTGTTTTTTACCAACACTCATCACATAATAATTCCTGTTTTATTATCAAACATAGGCTATACTCACAGTAAGGAGGTATGTGCCTATGAAGAAAAAACAATCAGCCAAACATGATTGCTATACTCTTACTCAGGAAATGCTTAAAGCAATGAAAGATGATGGCTATTCATGTTCACATCATTACTACATTTTTAGTGCATTAGTCCGTTTTTGCAAGAAATCATATGCCGGCTATTATTCTACAGATGCCGGCGCTTCTTTTTTGGCCTATAAACGCGAGTATGTTAAGTCTAAAGAGCATATGACAGAATGTACGTTAGCTATCGCCAGGCTCGATCATGCTCTTAACGGAGATTTTCATTGGCATCCGTCACCACCATTAAAACCATACAAAAGATCTCGCTTTGATGAGATTATTAATGACTATGAAAAATATTTAAGTCAGACAAGAAAATCCAAAAATGACATTCGTCGACATGTCAGGCTTGCTGCTGACTTTATGGCAATAGCAGAAGCAAATAGGATAACATGCACCACAGATGTTACGCCTTCTATAATCTATGAGGCTTTTGATCAAAGTAGTTATAAAGAAGAATTCCGAAAAATAAAGCCTTTTCTGAGATATGCCTATAATCATAAGCTATTTCTATTTGATTTTCGCACGTTTGTGCCTTCTGTCTCACGTCATAAACCACTTCCATCTATTTATTCCCCAAAAGAAATCGATAAAGTATTGAACTCAATTGACAGGAATACTAACAGCGGGAAAAGGGATTATTGCATAATCCTGCTAGCAGTCCGCTTTGGAATGAGGGCTTCTGATATAGCAGCTCTATCCTTTGATAACATAGATGAAATAGGAAATGCCATAAATATAATTCAGGAAAAGACGGGTGTTTCAATGATGTTTCCAATGTCAAAAGAAATAGCTGATGCCTTTTATGATTATGTAAATAATGCCCGGCCAGATTCAGATGAGCCATATGTATTTATGCGTATACCGCATCCTCTGACAGGGCCATTGAGCACGCAAAGAATATCTACTATTGTGTCTGATAGATTAATTGCAGCTGGTATAGACATAAAAAATCGTCGGCATGGATCACATGCACTTAGGGCAAGTCTTGCTACACATCTATTGAACAATGGTGCCAGCTATCCTGAAGTTCAACAAGTGCTTGGGCATACATCTCCAGATGCTGCAACTCATTATATACGTGTTGAAGCAGGCAAGCTCCGTGAGTGTGCGATGGAAGTACCTCCAGTCAGTGAAAGCTTGCGTTCTTATCTGGAAGGGAGGCATAGATTCCCATGATTGATTCTAAAGAAAAATATAAAAGTCTTCTTAAGAATGAAATAGAATCTTATCTACTATTCAGAGCGAGTCAAGGGCATGATGCTAGAAAAGAAGAGAATTTCTTCGTTTCCCTTGATAAATACATCTCAGCAAATCTGCATTCTCCAATAACGGGTAACATATCTCCTGAATTAGTAGAAGGATGGATTGAATCACTGCCCAAAAGTTTAAGTACAAACACCATCAACTTATACATATCACATTTTAAACAGTTTGCCCGATATCTCAATTCAAAAGGGTATAGTGTGTTTCTTCCAGAACGTTCACTTCCCGACATGACATACATACCATATATCTTTTCAGCTGATGAACAACGATGTCTAATTAGAGCAGCTGATAAGCGGGTTGAAACTACAAGACCGTCCATAAGACATAATTCTGCTTGCTTTTCCGTATTGCTCAGGATGCTTGTTGGATGTGGGTTCAGAATAAATGAACTTTTAAATTTGAAGACATCTGAGGTCGATTTGGATAATGGAATCATTACTGTAAAGAATGCAAAAGGCAGCAAAGATAGGATTGTTCCTGTTCATGAAACGCTTTTAGATACGCTGCATATCTTCATGAAAAGTGGGATTCCGCAACAGGATGGATATTTCTTCACTTCATATAAAGGGAAGAAGCTATCGTATTCTTGGGCACGTGATAACTTCAACTTTTGCATAGCTGATATAGGAATAGTTAAACCGGTTCTCAAGGCTCATGCGCGTAATATCTGTATCCATTGCCTGCGTCATAGCTATGCTGTTTCAGTATTCCAAAAGTTTGATCAAGATAATAAGGATTTATACAGTGAAGCACCTATTATTTCTACGTATCTCGGACATAAGAACATCTATGGAACGGAGATGTATCTTCACATGACAGCATCAAATAATTCAGACGTAATCAGAAAAATGGAAACTTATAATAAAGGCCTTTTTCCGGAGGTAAGCCTATGAAACAGTCTGCTTTTATTCAACAATTATCTGTTTACTTTAATGATTATCTTCCGAGTGTCAGACACTGTAGTAAGAATACCATAAGCTCATACGCAGATGGATTTGCAATACTTTTTCGTTTTTTTCATGAAGTAAATGGTAAAAAGCATTACCAGATAGATTATTCTGATATATCTACGCAGATGATAGATGAATACGTTTTATGGATGCAAAATACCTTGAGATATAGTCCGTCTACTCAAAAGCAAAGAATTTCTGCATTATCCGCCTTCCTTAAGTATGCATCAAGGAGGGAAATGAAAGCTTTACATTCTTTTAATGCTATTTCAGGAGCTGTCACGCCTAAAATCCCCCGAAACATACCGCCCTATTTTAGCATTGAGGAAATGAAGATATTTCTCCATCTTCCTGTTTGCTCAGATATAAATGGCATAAGGGATGCAGCTATTCTCTGCCTTATGTATGATTCTGGTGCAAGAGCCCAGGAATTATGCGATATAGAGATTGGCGACCTTTCTTTAGGCAACCCATGCACAGTAAAGCTCAAAGGTAAAGGAAACAAGATGCGTGAAGTTCCTATATCAGAAGATACCGCTAAGATTGTCAGAAAATATCTCTTGGTCAATAGAAAAACTACACACGAAAACTATTCTGATCCTTTATTCTCAAGTCAGCGTTGCTCCAAAATGACAACTGCTAGTATTCGATACCTTGTTCAGAAATATACTGCAAAAGCTAAGCAGGAAGCACCATCACTATTTCTTTGTAACAACTATTCTCCACATAGTTTTCGGCATAGTAAAGCAATTCATATGCTGAAAGCAGGCGTACCTCTTATCTATATCAGAAATTTTCTTGGTCATGAATCAGTTCAGACAACAGAAGTTTATCTAAGGATGAATCAGACATCGATAGCAGAAATTCTTCAAAAGTGTACAAGCAATACTCTGATACCAGCAGATCACGAAGTCCCTGGTACAAAAACAATTATCCCTGATTTTTTGAACCAGCTAAGATAATTTTATGTGATGAGTTTTGGCAGAAAACACAGAAATAACCTGCTTCAGACCATTTGTGGTATGAGGCAGGAACTCATCACATAACACATGATATGTGACTAGTAACATATCATGTGGGTGTTCCGCTCAGGTGAGTATGATCCGGAGCAGATAGTTCTATTCCACTACTCCCCAACACGAGCAGGACAGACTGCCAAAGAGTTCCTTGAGGGATTCCACGGTTATCTCATGACTGATGGATATGGTGGTTATAACAAACTCAAGGACTGCACGAGAACATCGTGTTGGGCACATTATCCGAGAAATATTGTTATTCAAACAAATATTTACAAAACAGCTTGAATACTATGTTTGTTTTCAACTTTCTTGAATAACAATAGCGTCATTTTAAAATGAAGATGTAACCAGTCATCTCTTTTTAAAGGAGGCGCCTATGGATAATAATACTATACCTTTTGCAGAGCTGATGAATGTAGTTATCAATCAGCTAAAATCTTGGAAGTACATGGATTCTACTTTGATTATATATCGAAGAATCTACAAACGAATCCAAGCCTTTCTGGCAGCACACGGAACAGATGTATATACACACGAGCTTGGCAAAGCATTTATTGATGCTTCAAATGTTTGTAAGTCCACTCTCTCTTCTTATATTTGTGCTGTTCGTAGGCTAAATGACTACATTGATGGAAAACCATACAGATGCCATCATGATGATCCAAAGTTTGAGGCTCCACCAGAGTTTTCGGATATCTTAACAGAGTATCTTCATGAGTGTGAACAGAGCGGAAACAAAACTCCTACAGTTCTATCAAAAGAAAGAACCTGTGTGAGTTTTCTGAATCAAGTGGCTCTTAATGGCTGTCTTGATCTATCGAAGCTGGATGCCGGAATAATTACACGTGCTTTGCTTGTGTTTTCTAACAAAGATAATTATGCACGTGTCCGCCAGTTCCTTCAGTATCTTGCCGTAGAAGGTATCACGGAAGTTGATTTTTCAGGAATAGTCCCTCATTATAAACGAACAATACCGCTCCCGACTGTATATTCTCCTGAAGAGATATACCAAATGGAAGCTTCTATTGATACAAGTACTACAACTGGAAAGAGAAATCTTGCAATTATCCGTTTGGCTTCCCGGATGGGGTTAAGAGCTGGCGATATTACAGCGCTTAAGTTATCAGAAATCGATTTTAGTGGAGGATATATCACTATTATACAAGAGAAGACAAATGTTCCACTTTCTCTGATAATGCCGAGCGAGGTTTCTGAATCTTTGACAGTGCACCTTGAAAACGATATATACTCTTTGGAAGATGGATATGTTTTTCATAGCATGACTGCACCATATGGGAGAATAACAACGAGTATAATCCGTCATGTGTTAAACGAATGTCTCCACAATGCAAATATCAATATCGCAGGGAGGAAACATGGTTCTCATGCGCTTAGATCCTCACTTGCAAGTTCTATGGTAAACGATGGCGCATCATATGAGGTAGTACGGCGTATACTGGGACACACCGACCCGAATGTAATAAAACGGTATGCAAAAGCGGATATCGAAAATCTCAGGTTATGTGCTATAGATCCTCCACCAGCCTCGGGACTTTTTCTTGAATATCTCTCTGGCAAGGAGGTGATTTGCCATGTTTAAAAGCATTTATGCTGACATGCTGTCACAGTATTATGCCTTACGTAGTGAGAGTTTAAGTGACAGTGCAAGAAAACATGAATTGTGTTATCTAAAACGCTTTGATGCATATGTTCATGACCGACTATCTTCAAATGGTGGTTTATCAGAAGCTTTCATTAGCGGATGGGTAAGATCACTTTCTGGAAAAAGCAGCTCTGTAGAGAATGAAGTAATTGTGATCCGTCAGTTTCTTGGCTATCTAAGCTTGTGTGGTGAGCATGCGTATATACCACTCGTACCCAAGGTTCATGAAGATTATATTCCATATATCTTTAGCGACACTGAGTTAGAAGGAATTTTTGCTTCTGCTGATAACGTTATCCAGAAAGATTCCAAAGCAGATACGTACCTTGTCATAGAGTTTCCTGTTGTAGTCAGACTCTTATACAGTTGTGGCCTTAGGATAGGAGAAACTTTACGTATAGACATGGCAGATGTTGATCTGGAGAACGGAATACTCAGACTGCTAAATACCAAAGGCAATAAACATCGCATAGTTCCTATGTCCTCAGCAATGACTGATATCCTGACTCGCTATTGCATGGCAATGGGTATATATGGATCAAACACAGGATGGCTTTTTCCTTCATCCAAGACCAAGAGCCATATATCCGACCAAGCTATAAAGAAAAGGTTCGAAATGGTGTTGAAAGATAATGGAATCTTTCTTGAAAACCGCAAAAAACATGAGCGTGGTCCGTGTATGCATTGCATGAGGCATGTGTTTGCGTTTAAGTCTTTTGCACAAGCCGAGCGCTGTGGAAGACATCTGGATGATACGATACCATTTCTGTCTATATATTTAGGACATGAAAGCATCAATGAAACCTCCAAGTATCTGAAGTTTAGCAACGAGCTCTATCCTGAGTCCATTGAGACTTTTGGAAGCTATATGAGCGGATTATTACCGGAGGTGGATTATGAAACGTAAACATGATTTGTTGATGGACCACCTAGAGCGCTACTTCAGCATATACCTACCAATGGGAAAGGGCCTTTCGCGCGCTACTATTGATTCCTATAAAACCACTTTCAGGTTGTTATTGGAATTCCTATACAAGGAAAGGAACCTGTCTTCTGATGCAGTGGACTTTGATGACTTGGACGATGATGTGATCACAGATTTTTTGAACTGGCTAGAAACTGCGCGCAAATGTAGTGTTGCTACAAGAAATCAGAGATTATCTGCCATAGCAGCATTCTCAATATATGCTCAGAATAGAGATTTTGGAAGCGCAGTGTCTTTCAGAAATGCTGTTCTAAAGGTTCCTAAGAAAAAAGCACCACGTCAAAACAGAAGCTCGTTTACAAGGGACGAGGTTAAAATACTGTTTGACTTACCTGAATCTAAGTCTGAGATAGGCAAGAGAGACAAAACTCTGCTATGTTTTATGTATGCCAGTGGAACAAGAGCTCAGGAAGTATGTGACCTTACTGTAGGTGACATTCAGTTTTATCCTGATAGGGCAGGTATCAACATACATGGCAAAGGTCAGAAAATACGTCGCATAGGTATCCCGCGCGATGCATCAGATATGTTGAAGAAATATATTGAGCATCGTAAAATACTAAATGATGCAGGACGACATGTTTTTTCCAGCCAGACACACGAACAGATGACTGTTTCCTGTATTGAAGAGATTTATGCCAAGTACATTGACAAAGCAAAAAAGATGCATCCCGACATGTTCAGAGATAATTATACGCCTCATTCCATGAGACATACCACGGCAACCCATATGCTTGAGGCAGGAGTTCCACTTATTGTGGTAAAGAACTTTTTGGGACACGTATCTCTGCAGACTACTCAGATCTACACAGAAATCACGCAGGATACAATGAACAGACAGTTAAAATCATGGAATGAAAAGTGGTTTCTTAAGAACGACGCACAGGCTGAGAATTCTAGAGGCAAAAGCAATATACCTGAGTTCTTGAGATAAGATGGTTTTGTTATTCGAGATATCAAAAGGAGAACTGATGGCTTATGCAGATGCCAACAGTTCTCCTGGAATAACAATACTTCTCGGATAATGTGCCTTATCTCAGAACTGGAATAAGGCACATGTAAGACGTTACCTTATCGATGCCATTCCCAAAGGTAAGGAATACGATCACACGCAGCCTGCGGTTCAAGGACTTGCATACGTAGATAAGCTCTTCGATATGGAACGGAAGATTCATGAGAAGAAGAGCTTAAATTTTGATGCCATAAAGGAATATCGCCTTAAAAAAGAAAAGCCTGTTCTTGAAGGATTCTGGAAATGGCTTGACTGTCAGACCGCGATCAAGAACTCAAGACTATACAAAGCTCTTGTATACATACAGAATCGTAGACAGTTCCTTGAAACGTATCTCGAGGATGGCGGATGTAGCTTCAACAACAATACCAGCGAAAGAAGCTGTAAAGCATTTGTTACAGGCCGAAAGAACTGGCTGTTTTCCGACAGCACTAAAGGTGCTGACGCAAGTGCACTTACTTATTCCATGGTCGAGACAGCAAAAGCCTGTGGGGTAGATGTTTACTACTACCTCAAGTATCTGTTGATCAAATGTCCATCATCTCAGATGAGCGACGAGGAGCTTGAAAAGCTATCTCCATGGAATCCAAAATGCAAAGAAGCTCTTGATGAGCTGTTCAGGAAACATCAAGATGCTATCTTTGATGCAATGTAATCTTTATCATATGTGAATTGTCAAGGTGCTCCGGGTTCATAAGAACTCGGGGTATATTTTATGGGCAAAAGCCCTTGTAACTGATAACAATGGGGGGTATTTTACAACCCACCGGATTATTGCGCGCTTACTTTCCTTAGCTTTGTTGGGAGATAATCAAACGGATGTGAATGTGCAATCAATTTGTAGTGATTCTTGTCCTTCAAAAATAATTCCTTCATTTCCT
>NZ_JMMD01000040.1:0-10197 GCF_000686965.1 Butyrivibrio sp. AE2005 | reverse complement strand
CTCTTGGGTGAACCTGTTGAGAGACCGAACTTTATGGGAGATGGTGAACAGGACCGAGTAGAAAACGAGATTATAGATTTACATACTGTTGTCGATGCGGACTCCAGTCAGATTGAAGCTATAGAGATGGTAAAGACCGGCAAGAGTTTTGTGCTTCAGGGACCTCCCGGAACCGGCAAGTCACAGACTATCACAAACATTATTGCAGAGTGTCTCCATGATGGTAAGAAGGTTCTTTTTGTATCAGAGAAACTTGCAGCGCTTAGTGTTGTATATGACAAATTGAAGCAGGCAGGTCTGGAGGAATTTTGTCTAGAGCTTCACAGTCATAAAGCAAATAAGAAAGAAGTTATCAATGAACTTTGTAAGACCTTAAGAGCTGACAGGAGCGCTGTGTCGTCGAGGGCAGATGCTGAGGTTCAGGCAAAGGCAAAATTGCAGAAGCAGTTGGATGCATATGCAGAGGAACTTCACAAACCTATTCCTGTGATAAACAGGTCGTTGTATCAGCTCTATGATGCTCATTCAGCGCATAGGAAAGCTCCTGATTTAGATTTTGCACTGAATGATATAGCTAAAAAGGATGAAGCCTATCTTAACGAGGCAATAAATCTCCTCGGACAGTATGAAGAATACGTGTCGACAATTGGCCAGGATTATCGAAAAAATGAGTGGTTTGGATATAGGAGTGATAAGGCTACCTATGAAGCTCAAAATAAGTTGAAACAGGATCTTCAGATTATCAGTAAGGGATTTAGAGATGTGATATCCGAAGCTGATGGTATTAATGATGAGTATTCTTTGAAGATGAACACCCTTTCTGAAGTCGGAAGGGTTATTCAGTTACTCAATATTCTTTCAGCGTCGGTCTTCTTGCGTCCGGTTATGCTAACTGCTGAGAATATCAATATTCTGTCTTCTTTTTCAAAGAACATGGCAGAATTATGCAGGCAGATAATATCTATCAGAGAGAAGCTTAATGGCTTTTTCGAGGAAGATATATATAAGCTTAATGGACAGGAGAACTATAACAAACTTATAAAGCTTTATGCCGGCTTTTTACCCAGAATATTTAGCGCAGATTATAAGAGTATGATAACCGATATCAGGTTGGCTTCCAAAACCGGAAAGAAACCGAGGTATGCTGAGGCCCAGGTTTACATGAGGGCTCTCATGGATTACCAAAGTTTAATGGGCAGGTTTGAGGAAGAAAAAACAAAGGTTGCAGGTCTTATAGATTCAGAGCTTTTAAGCGTAGATACTGACTGGTCTCAGCTTGATTCAGAATTGAATTTGATTGGAAGGTGCTTTGGAAGTGGTACAAGCTGTGGAAATATCGCTATCATGGATGATGAAATTTTCGCATCATCCAAGCCGGTATTTGGTAGTCATGCAAATGCCATGGCAGGGGCTATGAACTCATTTACGGAAGTTTTGTCAGGACTTCAGAATGATTTCGATTCTAATTATGTATCCTTTGAATCAATGACATTATCTTCACTGCTTGCAAAGATTGAACAGTGCCTGAGTTCATTTGATAAAGTGGGTAACTGGATCAGATTTTATATTCTGTTAAAGCAGTTAGAGGAAAGAGATTTGCTTTCGTACGTTAACTACGCTATTGATAATAATATCAAACAGGATCAGATTGTAACTGCATATCAGAGACTGTTTTATAAACAGTGGATCAATCATGTGATTTACGAAAAGCCGATTTTTGCAAACTTTACACGTATAGTGCAGGATAAGGTTGTAGAGCAGTTTTCCCAAAAAGATCGGTTACAGTTTGAAATTAGCAAAGCTCAGATTAAGGCTGAACTGTCAGCTAAGCGTCCATCCTTAGATATGATGGCCGGAGGAAGTGAAGTATCTATACTTCTAAGAGAAGGAGAAAAGAAACGTAAACAGAAGAGCATTAGAAAGCTTTTGGGTGAGATCGGAAATCTTGTTCAGGTAATTAAGCCTTGTTTTCTCATGTCTCCGCTTAGTGTGAGCACTTTCCTTAGTGATAATGGTATTACTTTTGACACTGTAGTATTTGACGAGGCATCACAGATTTTCCCACAGGATGCCATAGGAGCTATATACAGAGGAAAACAGCTTATAGTAGTTGGTGATTCTAGACAGATGCCGCCCAGTAATTTCTTTAATTCAACAGTTGAACTTGATGGCGATGATGAGGAGACCGAAGATATTACAGATTTTGAGTCTATACTGGATCTTTGCTCTACATCATTCCCGCAACTTCGATTGAAATGGCACTATCGTAGTAGGTATGAACAGCTGATTGCCTTCTCAAATAAGAATTTTTACGACAATACGCTGGTAACATTTCCTTCATCAACGGTTGATCATGAAGGAATCGGTGTTGATTATTATCATGTGGATGGATTTTTTGATAGAAAAAGCCATACAAACATAAAAGAAGCTGAATTTATCGTAGATCTCATCTACAAGAATATTGATACTCATCCGAAGCGAAGCCTCGGTGTTGTTGCTTTTAGTAAGACGCAGCAGGATTTGATAGAGCGTTTGCTTTCTAAGAGGAGAGAGGAAGATTCTTCTAAGGAATGGTTTTTCAAACATGATGATGTGGCAAAAGAGCCTTTCTTTATCAAGAATCTTGAAACAGTTCAGGGTGATGAAAGAGATACTATCATATTCAGTGTTGCTTACGGTAAAGATTCTCAGGGAAGATTACTACATAACTTTGGACCACTGAATAAAGCCGGTGGTGAACGAAGACTTAATGTAGCTGTTACCCGTGCAAAAAAGAATGTTCAGCTTGTTTCTTCAATGCATGCAACAGATATTGATCTTGGACGTACTTCTGCAGAAGGCGCAAGGCTTCTCAGAGAATATCTGGATTACGCTGAGCACGGTGAAGTTGCTCTTGAGAGATCTATCTCAGTAAATCCGTTTGAGCAGTTTGATTCTGAATTTGAAATGGATGTGTGTGATTTCCTGCGTGATCATGGTTTTACTGTAGATACTCAGGTTGGATGTAGTGGATTTAGAATTGATCTTGGATTAAAAAAGCCGGACAGCTCTGACTATGTTTTGGCCATTGAATGTGATGGTGCTACATATCATTCTTCTAAGAATGCAAGGGATAGAGACAGGCTCCGTCAGGAAATTCTCGAGCGAATGGGTTGGAGATTTTATCGTATCTGGTCCACAGACTGGTTCAGAAATACTGCTGTAGAAAAAGAAAGACTTCTTA
This sequence comes from Butyrivibrio sp. AE2005, assembly GCF_000686965.1. NCBI lineage: Bacteria > Bacillati > Bacillota > Clostridia > Lachnospirales > Lachnospiraceae > Butyrivibrio > Butyrivibrio sp. AE2005. The sequence continues at coordinate 6,974 of NZ_JMMD01000040.1, read as the reverse complement.
AAGCTGCTACAGAAGCAATACATCTTGGAAGATATGTTAAAGCGGAAGAAAGCACGCAGGAAGAGGAGGCGCCGGTTGTTTTTGAAAAGACAATAGCTCCTAAACATTTGGAGTTCCCGGAATATGTTGAGGCAGATGTAGATAGCTTGAGAAAGGAGCATTTATACGGCAATCAGCGCTTTGTAAAGAGTATTCTTGAAGTAGAGGCACCAATGTCTGAGGAATACCTTTTGAAGCGTATTTGCTTTATCTATGGTCGTGAGAAAGTAACAAGTGTTGTAAGACAGCAATTTACTTATGATATGAGAGGGTGTGACAGAAACGGAATCATACGTAGAAATGGATTCCTGTATCTTTCAGAGCAGAATTCGTTTATGCTCCGTGTTCCCGGCGCTAAGCGTGATATCAAATATATCGCTCCGGAGGAACTTGCAGCAGGCTTGCATGTACTGCTTAAACAGAATTACACGGCTGAAAAGGACGGTCTTTACAAGGCATTGGTAAGTCAGCTTGGATTCTCTCGTATGGGTGAGGCTATTTATGCAAAGCTTGATGAAGCACTGATGCTATTGAGGGATGTAACTATTGACGGAGATGTTATTTCTTTAAAGCAGGAATAATTGATTGCCGCCAAAGTAAGGAGATGGTTGTATGACTAAAGTCAGCAAATTGACCGGAACTCCTTGGCATGTTGAGAAATTGACTAGAAATGAGGGAGATGAAAGACGTCATAAGAGCCGATGCAAATATTACAGGAAAAAGGATTCATATTGTAAATATCAGTATATTGAATGCAGGGGATCCAGATATTGCAAGTATTACAAGACTAATGAGATTGAAGTTGCCGGTAAGATTGCGGATGATCCGACAAAGAAAAAAGAAGCTATCGAAAAAATTACTGATTCTGAAGGCAAAAAACTATACCCTATAGGATCAAAGGTACGCCATCAAAAGTTTGGAGATGGCTTCATTACGGATATATCAAATGGGCACGTTGCTATTGATTTTGAAAATGTAGGCGAGAAGATTCTGGGGTTGGATATATGTGTGGCAAAAGGATATCTGGAGATAATTGAGGTGGCTGCTATTTCTGAAAAAGAGAAAATTGAAGTAAGCGAAGTGGTTGCGGCCGGCGAGACTAAGATCAACCATCCTCAAAGTGATGAAAAGAGTCAGGATAAAGAGAGTAAATGGGGATGGCTTGGTAAATTGTTATCGGGTATATTTAAACGCAGAAAGTAAGGAAGAAATTGATAGAGACGGAATAATAAAAGGAGCCTGAAAAACATGGAGATATTAAAACGATTAGATAAGTATAAAAAGTTCTTGAACGTGTTGTTGGGAATATTTGGATTTGTAACTCTTGCATTTGGAGTTTTTACTGTGATTTTTACTTTTGTTTTTGCTGATGAAGAAGGATCGTTAAACATTCTTCTCAATGCATTAATAAATTGCGTTGGAGGAATTCTTTTTTTGGCTTTGGCAAGAAAAAAGGGAGATATTCCGTTTTCAACAATATCTTTTTTGAGCTTTGTGGAAAATGCATTGTTTTTTTGGGTTATCTTTATGTTTGCGGTGTCGGTATATTTTGACATAAATCTTTTTGATCTTAATAAAATATGGAGCTTTTATTGGATTAGCTTAGCTGTAGCTATAGCAATTTGGTTTGGAGAAAAATTTTTAAATAATAAGAAGAAATTGAATGAGGCAGAATTGATGAAATTGGATTTATACTCAACAGTAGCACTGCTTCTTTTTACTATAATTTGGGTTCTGTTTGATATTGATGAGATAAAATATGGGTTTGCTGTTATTATGGCAGAGTTTATGGTAATCCAAATATTGATTAAGCATGCTCAGATTATTCATAAAGAGATGATTAGTTGAAACGTTGTTATATTAATGCATTTATTCAGTGATGGACTTTTTGAGTAGTAATATAAATAAGCATTGGAATGGAGCAGTTTAAAGAAATGCCGGACAATATAGATGTTTTTACCCAAAACAGCATAAGAATCCGCAGCGACTTCGGTGTGATATATGTGGATCCTTTTCACATGAAGGAGGAGCCGCATGATGCGGATTATGTTTTGATAACGCATTCGCATTACGATCATTTTTCGATTGAGGATATCAGGAAGGTGATCAAAGCGGATACGCTTCTTGTTGTTCCTGAGAAGATGGAGGATGACGCCGGAGAGCTTAAGCCTGATGTAAAAGATATTGTGACGGTTAAGCCCGGCATTTACAAAGAGATAAACGGACTTGAGATGGAGACTGTTCCTGCTTACAACACGATAAAGCCGTTTCATCCAAAGCGCGCCGAGTGGGTTGGCTATATCCTTAGGGTTAACGGAAAGCGCATTTACATTGCGGGAGATACGGGAGCTACGAAAGAGGCAAGGCAGGTGAAGTGCGATATAGCTCTTTTGCCCATTGGAGGAACGTTTACCATGGATGCCAAGAGAGCTGCGGATCTTGCAAATACAATAAGGCCGGAATACGCCATTCCCGTCCACTACGGCGGACTTGTCGGGAAAAAGAGCGACGCTCAGACTTTTGCTTCGCTTGTAAAGAGCCCTGTGAAGGTTATTGAGAAGATGCAGTATTTTGATTGAGATAGGAGATTTTAGTTATGACTATGGACGAATTTCTTAAATTGGAATATGGATCTGTTGTTATAAGTAAAAGTAATCCTGAAGAGGAATATGAGATTATTGATACAGATGTGTTCGGAGAAAGTTACAGAGGGCGAGAACACTGTGTATTAGGCGCTAGAGGAAAAATATCTCATAGAGATATTCGGATAGATAGAGGTAATCTTAAATATTGGGATATCGCAAACTACAATATGTAAAAAGAGTTCTCAATGATAAAGAAAATCATTTTACATATTGAGTCACTAATAAAAAAGAACATCTTTAGATTATATTCTAATTGCATAGGAGGGTTCTTATGAAGTGTAAATCATGTGGTTCTAATTTGGGTTTTGGTGTGGCTTTTTGTCCTAAGTGCGGAGCTAAGGTTGAAGAATCAGCAAAGCCGGGAATAAAGATCAATGCTGATCAGATTAAAGAATTCTCATCCAATATATCTAAGAAAAGCAGTGAGGCTCTTAAGAAATCCAGTGCGGTTATTTCAGAGAAAGCAGTGGAAGTCAAAGATAAGGCTATGGAAGCTAAGGAAGATATTACCAATAAGCTGACAGAGCTTGATAGGATGCTTGAAAGCTCCATTACCGAATATAATGATGCCTACACTCTTATGAATGATAAAGGTATGCAATTATATGTCGAGAGATGCAGAGCCGTTGATTCAATCAATAACGTTGAACTCCTTGTCAACAGTATTGCTAATCATCCCAAGAGTTTTGATACAGATTTTGAAGAGATTAATGTCAATAGAAAGCAGTTCACAGATGCATGTGAGTTTGCAAAGAAAGAAGTAGATGCCGCTATTGATTTACACTTAAAATTGACCCGGGTTTAATACTTAAAACTGACCCACCCCAGATGGTGGATCGCGAGTATAAACCATTTCGATAATACACTGTGCCTTGAAAATTTAATACTTAGAATTGACCCACCTCTTTGAGGTTTTATAGAATTCTTTCCGTATGTAAAAACATATGGAAGGAGGAAAAGAGGTGAAAGATTTGGAAGACTGGGCGGCAGTACACAAGGTGTACAAACAGACAGGTTCCAAAAGAGCTACAGCAGATATCCTTGGGATAGCCAGAAATACGGTCAGACGTCTATTGGAAAAGACAGAACCTCCTGTCTATAACCGAACAGAATACAGCTCCAAGATTGATCCGTTCAAAGAACAGATCATCACCTGGAGATGTGACCCATTTAACTTCAATGGCACCAGGATATTCAGTGAATTACAGAAACGTGGCTACAAAGGCAGCATAGGACCGGTCTACTACTTTTTAAGAAGAGTGGATGAAGATGTCGGCGACAGTATCAGCAGCAAGGCAACGACAAGGCATGAGAGCCCTCCGGGTGACCAGGCTCAGTTTGATTGGAGTGAGTATCAGGTGCTTATAGCAGACAGATACATGACAGTATACTGCTTTTCCATGATACTAGCTGCATCAAGAAAGAAGGCGATATGTTTTTCTTTACGCGAAGATGCTGATGCTATTTACGAAGCTGTACAGGAATTGTTTGATGACCTGGGAGGAGTGACGCTGGAGCTTCTTATCGATAATCCCAAAGCGTTTGTTATAAAAAACAATCCAAAGTCAGAGGAAGAAATAAAGTACAATCCTCATGCATTAGCCATGGCTCTGCATCTCGGTGTTGAGCTAAACGCATGCCCATGCTACTGGCCACGTAAAAAAGGGAAAATCGAGAGGCCATTCAACTATATCGAAGAACAGTTCATAAAAGGCAACACTTTTGCAAGTATGGAGGATCTAAATTCCCGGGGAAAAGCTTTTATAAATGAGTGGTGCGATAAGAAACATTCCACCACCAAAAGAATTCCAAACCAGCATTACCTGCTGGAAGAAAAAGCGCTATTACAGCCGCTTCCTAAGGAACACTACTATGCAAACAGCAAGCTTAAGCGGAAAGTCAGTCCTGACAGTTATCTCAGTATTGACGGTAATAAATATAGTGTTCATGTCAGATATGTTGGAAAAACACTTTTCTACAGGCTGAATTATGGATTCAGGATCATGCTGTATGACTCGCAGGGACATTTCATAGAGCATCAGGAAATATCTTATGGCAAACATGAGATCCGCACTAATCCAGATCACTATGAGTCTATAGCAAAGAAGGTCTCAACTTCTGTTCCGCAGATAAGACGAGACTTCACTAACCGCTTCAGTAATGGTGCACGTTATCTTGAAGCAGCCGGTCGTAAGTTTGACCAGCCTACATTCCATGCCAGAAGAATAATGGAATTGCAAGATCTCTATGATGATGATACTCTGGACAGATTTATCGGTATAGCTGTTGATGAGGGAAAGATGGATATCAAGTCATTTAAGAAGATGCTCCGTGAGTACAACTCAGGAGAACGAAAAATCCCAAAGGATAACAATGCTGAATCCACAACCCTGATAATCGATGCAGCGCCTTCTTCTGAACTTACCAGAAACTGCAGCTACTATGAGAACTATGCGAAGGAGGTCCTGAATGCTTAATGACACAGAACACAAAAACGCATATATAGAAGCAAAGATGAAGCAGTTCAAGCTCGTAGATATGCGCACCCAATACAGAGACATCATCCAAGAAGCAGAACAGGAATCACTGGGATATATGGATTTTCTTTTAAGACTATTGGAACTTGAAGATAGTGGAAAGACAAGCCGTAGGACAGAGAAGCTTCTTGTTAAAGCCGGTTTTGATAGTGCATCTTCTCTTGAGGACATTGATTACAGTTTTAATCCGTCTCTTGATAAGGATAAGATTGATGAACTCGGAAGGCTTACATTCCTGGATAACCGTGAAAACATCATAATCATAGGACCACCCGGAGTTGGTAAGAGCATGATTGCTACAGGGATAGGTCGTAATGCCTGCAGAAAAGGAAGAAAAGTCCTTTTTGTTAATGCAAAAGAACTTGTCGACAGGCTTTATGACGAGATGCTTGCCGGGAATCTACAGCAGATGCTTGATAAACTGAACCGTATTGAACTTCTGATCATAGATGAACTTTCATACATAAAAATGGACAAAGAAAGAGAGAGCCTGTTTTTCCAGATCATTCGTCAACGATACGAAAAAAGCTCCCTCATTATCACCACTAATCTCCCAATGGGCAGATGGGATGAAGTATTTACCGGACAGCTTGCGGCAACTGCAATACTTGACCGCCTGCTGCATCACTGCCATGTGCTTAGTATAACGGGAGACAGTTACCGTGTCAAAGGGTCAAAAATAAGTGTTAAAAAACAGAAAGGTACAGAAAAATGAACTTAACAAGCGATAGGCAGCGATTCCTGCAGGATGAGCTGAATACATATGAAAAAACAACACGGATGAATGAAAATGAAAGAAACGCTCTTCATGAATGGGTTGCAGCTGGTAACAGTGTTCATGAGAATACATGTAATGCTGAAGATGGTCATGGAAACTACATTGATTTCCTTGACGTATACAGAGAAGAACAGGATATCCGTGATACTCTTAGCATACTGAGCGATGAGGATAAGGAAGAATATCTTGCCGAACTGAGAGGCGAAGACACTATTAAAAGCCTGAAAAAGCATCTAGACGAACTACTTTACAAAACAGATGTATATGAAAAGGTCCTCCAGAGACATAATCTCATTGAAGAGGCTGAAACTCTGATGGAAGAAGGTCGTGCTCTGTCCAGAGCGTTTGATGAATGGGCTGAAGCGGAAATGGGTAAGCTTCCGGAAGGAGAACTGTCATGGTTAAAATAAAAGATAAAAATCTCCCGGAACTTGCAGAAATATACAACAGTGGCGGAAAAGATGCTCTTTATCAAAAGCTCCGAGAGTCATTTGGAATAAAGTATCCGTGGTCAACTCTGGACAGGATGAAAAACATAGATTATCTGGGATATAACGAAGCTACAGACAGATTTTGTGCCGCACAATGTGAGAAAGCTGACGAAAGCCTATTTATGTCGATTGATGAGCTTTGTTCACCGGTAAAGCCACAGCATATATGCGAGGATAAAACAGAAAGGAACGCCCCTAAAGCAGAAGCAATGGAAAAGCTTGTTAAAGAGCTTATTGGGGACAGGCTTCTAGAACTTAGCAGATACGTTGTCATGGATACAATAAACAAGACAATGATCATAGACAAAACAGCACTTACCGATGCTGGATACACACTGGTAACTCATTAAAAGGTGGGTCAATTCACAGTGTAAAAATCGAGATTTATAAACAAAACTGACCCGCCTCCAAAATCACAATGACGGATCCAAGGGTGGGTCAGATTTAAGTATAAAAGTGGGTCAATTTTACTTGACAATCAACA
>NZ_JMMD01000039.1:0-16655 GCF_000686965.1 Butyrivibrio sp. AE2005 | reverse complement strand
ATTAACAGTCGTTTCCAGCTGTTATCCCCCAGTATGAGGCAGGTTGCCCACGCGTTACTCACCCGTCCGCCACTAAGATTTAACAAGAATCTGCCGAAGCTTCATCAGCGTTAAATCTCCGTTCGACTTGCATGTGTTAGGCACGCCGCCAGCGTTCATCCTGAGCCAGGATCGAACTCTCACGTTTAAAAGTTTAATCCGGCTAAGAACTTAAGCTTGGCTTTTCGTTCTGTCCGTTAATTTACATTTTTTCTGAATTATTCTCTTGGAATCTTTCAGGGTTGCATTACTGTTTATTTGTCAAGGTTCTTAGTTCTTGCAGCTCAGCGCCGCAACTCATTCATAATAACATAGTTGAAATGCTTTGTCAAGAACTTTTTTAAACTTTTTTCAAAGTTTTTATGAAACCCGCTTAGTTCTGCGGTTTTCAGCCCCTCTCTCAAGCGGGCAAAAGTTATTATAGCAAAGCGTATATACAAATGCAACAACTTTTTTGAGAAATTTTAAAAAAATTTCCGAACACTAGATATTGTGGTTGTACACTGTTATCAGCACAAAATAGCAGATTGATTATCCTATATAATATCTGCTTTTATACAAAAGTGTCTCTTTTGTATAAAAACTTCGCTCAACTTTTTATTTATTCACAAGAAATATTCCAAGCTAGATGTTTCAAGGCTTTATTCTGTCAAGGCTTTTTTATTTTATTATTTTATTAAAAAAATTGTTGACAAGAATAATCTATCATTTTTATTTTATATGATCTTATATGAAAGAAATTTTTAGATAATCCTTTTTTTGCAAAAAGAGCAAAGAATCACATACATATCAAAACTCATTTACTTGATATAAATTTCCGGACAAACAAAAAACGTTACCAACTGAAATCTTTCAGTCAGTAACGTTTCACTTCAACGGAGAAAGCGGGATTTGAACCCGCGCACCGCGCGAACGGTCTACACCCTTAGCAGGGGCGCCTCTTCAGCCACTTGAGTATTTCTCCATGCCTGAATCCCTCTACCAAATATGGTTTGAATTCTCTTGGCTAACAGCCAAGACGCAAATGTAATTATACAAAGTCGCTTATCCTTTGTCAATTCTTTTATTCGTTTTCTTTATTATAAAGCTTATCCGCTGTTTCATAAAGGTTATTTCCCTTAGAATCAATAACTACGATTGCAGGAAATTTCTCTACTTTAAGCTTTCTGATAGCTTCTGTACCCAGATCGTCATAGGCAACAACTTCCGATTCCACTATCGCCTTTGATAAAAGTGCTCCGGCTCCGCCTATTGCCGCAAAATAAACAGATCCGTTTCTTACGATAGCGTCTGAAACCGCCTTAGATCTTTTACCTTTTCCGATCATTCCGCCAAGTCCCAGATCAAGGAGCTTGGGCGCGTATTTATCCATTCTGCTGGCTGTTGTAGGGCCTGCAGAGCCAATTGGCCTGCCCTCTCTTGCAGGAGAAGGTCCCATATAATAGATAAGATTTCCTTTTATATCTATAGGAAGTTCTTTTCCCTCAGCAAGCGCTTCATCCATTCTCTTATGTGCCGCATCACGGGCTGTATAGATTGTTCCTGTAATATAAACCATATCGCCGGCACTGAGCTCATTTACGACCTCCGCGCTGACAGGAGCCTGTATTTCTTTATTCATGTCAATTCCTTCTCAATTCCTATTATTCTATGATCTAGCAATATCACAAAGTCACGGTAACATGCCTGTTTACGTGGCAACAGATATTAACTGCCACAGGAAGTCCCGCAATATGTGTGGCATATGTGTTTATATTCACCGCAAGAGCCGTCATCTTACCACCAAGTCCGGCAGGGCCGATTCCGGTTTTATTGATTCTCTCAAGCAGTTCTTCTTCCATAGCTTTAATATGCTCTTTGTCAGAATGGCTTCCAACTGGTCTTGTAAGCGCTTCTTTTGCCATCTCTGCACATTTTTCGAATGTACCGCCTATTCCTACACCTACAACCATAGGAGGACATGCATTGGGGCCGGCATCCTTAACAGCACGAACAACCGCTTCCTTGACACCTTCTTCTCCGTCAGCAGGCTTTAACATAAAGACTCTGCTCATGTTCTCACTTCCAAATCCCTTGGGTGCACATGTGATTGTAACTTTATCCCCAGGGACAATGTCATAGTGTACGATTGCCGGTGTATTATCTTTTGTATTTACTCTGATAAGAGGATCTCCGACTACCGACTTTCTAAGGTAGCCTTCCGTATATCCCTGTCTTACGCCTTCATTTATCGCATCTCCAAGATTTCCGCCCGTAAAATGAACCTCCTGACCAATCTTAAAGAAAAGCACCGCCATTCCTGTATCCTGACAGATTGGAATCTGATCGTTAGCCGCAATTTCAAGATTTTCTTCCAGTTGTGAAAATATCTGTTTTCCAAGCTCTGAAACTTCCTCTTTCTGAGCAGACTCAAGAGCTTTTTTCATATCTTCAGAAAGTGTATAGTTCGCATCTATGCACATATTTTTAACCGCTTCGGTAATTTCCGAAACATTGATCTCACGCATTAAATATCCCCTTGTATTAACCGATTATAGTATTCTTTACCTCTACAAGCTCTTCAGCTGAAGGACTTGTGGGCTTCCACAAAATATGCTGTCCGTCGTTCTCATATCTCGGGATTACATGTAAATGGTAGTGCATAACAGTCTGGCCTGCTGCCGCTCCGTTATTCTGAACAAGATTGACTCCGTCGCAGTGAAGCTTCTCTTTTAACATAGAAGCTACAACCTTTCCCGTCTGAACAGCCTTAGCAAGAACATCATCGGGAATCTCAAAAAGATCTGCATAGTGCTTTTTGGGAAGTACCAGCGCATGTCCCTTTGTTGCCGGACCGTTATCAAGAATTACTCTAAAGTCCTCGTTCTCATAAATAGTATTTGACGGAATCTCTCCGTTAGCAATCTTGCAAAAGATGCAGTCACTCATTATGCCAAACCCTCCATTTTTTTGTTGTTCTTAAATATTATTATATTAACAACGCCGAGGACAACTCCCATAAGGAAGCCACCCAAATGTGCCTGAGTATTGGCACCCGGCTGTATAAAGCACGACTGAATAATGTACAATCCGAAAACGATCAGCCTGAATTTCATATTCGCAATATTTCTTTTACATTTACCACCGGAAATAAGCCACAGTGCCAGAAAACCTACATTCCCCATTATAGCACCGCTTGCGCCGACAGATATTCTGTCTATTCCAAAAAACTGTTCATATCCCAGAGAGAAAAAATTCCCGAATAATCCGGCCATCATATACATAAACAAATAAAACAAGTGTCCGGTATAATTCTCGATCACGCCTCCCAAAAGCACAAGCATAAACATATTGCTGGTCAGGTGATTTATATCCGCATGAAGGAACATTGAGGTAAATGTCCTAAACTTCCCCCAGTTTGAATCAATATCGGACAGCATCAAAGCACCTTTATCATAGATAAGGTATCCGATATCGGTCGTACATAATATGTACATAATAATATTCACCACTACAAGCGCAATCGTAACATACGCAGTCTTATATATTTTTCTCTGCTCTTCCCAGAACTCTTCCTGATTCATCTGGCCCTGAGCTTCAGACATTCCTTCCGACATAACTTTCGGTTATTCCTCCATAAGTCCGAAAAGCTGATCCATACTTCTTAGAAGCTTGAAATCGCCTTTCATTTTGATACTTCCATCCATAAATGCCCTCTGGAATGTAATTCTTCCGTCAAGAATGTCCTCAAAGACTCTCTGCTCTGTAGTGATCACAACATCACATTCTCCGCTTTCTCCCGCAGAACAAGTACATCTGCTGTTCTGAACATTTATTACCACAGGCTTAAGCCTTGCATTATCGGTGAAAAGAACTTTAAACACGGCATTTATACCGGCTATCGGCCTAAATGTACTCTGAAGTTTCTTAGCATACTCCTCGGAATTTCCGGCCGTAGTTTCATCCTGCCCCATCTTATCCCTGAATATGCTTGCAAGCTCCTGAAGATCTTCTTTCTGTTTTTTTACAAATCTGTCATCGGATGCATACTCAGAAAGCTGCTCCGATTCCTGAGGTGTAAGATCTATGCTGTTTGCAACGGCAACCTTGTTGATGACCGCGCGATTACTTGCGGGAAAAACAGGCATCTTCTGATTGATCGTCCTGTAAATATTCTCCGCCTTCTTATCTATAATCTTAGAATACTCAGAACTGTTCTCAAGCTTTGTGGTATCTGCAATGTATCCGCAGATTCCTTCGCAAGGAAGTCCTCCGAGCATCTCCCACGCAGCGGAAAGGCTCATCATCCCTTCTCTTTCTCCGTGAGTCGTAGACATCACAACAGGCGCCATATAGATACTCTTGATCTTCTCCTTGTCACCGTATAACCAACACGCATCAAGGAACTGCATCATATAGCCGCCAACTCCGAACCACTCTACCGTAGACGCCAAGATAACTCCGTCCGCATCCTTAAGAGTATTCGGAAGCGCAGTGATTCCGTTCTTCTGCTCATATAAATTATATTGCTGAACCTTTACATTAAGCTCCTGCAATACTGTTGTAATCTGAGAAATAACATACAAAGTGGGATCGTCAATAATTCCCCTTCCACCGTAATAGATATTTATCTTCATTAGAACCCCTCCAACCGGTTAAGGGTATTATAACATATATTTTTCAGAGTTATCGTAAGTCAAAGCAAATTCGACCTATCTTTATTTCATCACCCTCTTCAATAGGCACTTTCACCTTCGGCCCGAGCCTCAAACCGTTCTTGTATGTACCATTCGTCGATCCGAGATCGGAAACAACAATCTTTTCACCATCTCTGCTGAATCTGCAATGGATTCTTGATATGCTCATATCTTTAATAACTGTATCCACGTAGCCTTCCAGTTTTCCTATCGTGATTGGAAGCTTATCAAGCGGAATCCTGAACGTCTTATCCGCATTTCTGCTGTACAGCGTCATCTCACCCGAATCCTCTTCGGCAAGAAGCGTTGTTTCTTCAGCTGCACACGCACTCACAGATTCTTTTTCCGAAGAAGTTATTTTGATAGGCGCTTTATATGATGCACTGTAATCTCTATATGAAGGAGAATCATAATAATCATCGTCGTCTTCATCATCTTCCCACGAATCTCTTCCTTCATATATTTTGTGTCCTGATTTTTTCAAATCTCCGATACCTGTAAAAAGAGCCACTACCCCCGTCCCCACAGAGGCCAAAATAACTCCGACCGACAAAAGATTCTCCACTTCAGAAAGCACAAAGTTCATCCTTACGTACATGATAACTGCAACAAGCCCTGCAAATAAGAATGCAAAGATAAATTTGCTCCGCGTTCCGAGACCACGACTTTTCTTTTCCACATACTCCTCATCTTCCTCGTCGTCATCTTCATACTCAAACTCATCAGGCTCATCAAAGCTCAGTTCACTTATCTGCGCTTCTTCCTCCTGAACAGGCTCCTCTTTTAGCGCTTCATCTACAAGCTGCGGAAGAAGTATTCCATCTTCCTTAGAAAGCTCACACAGGTTATAAGATATTTCTATAGCCTCCTCATCATCGTGATCTATCAGATCCAGAAGTTTCTCAGTAAACTCGGCAAAAGTCTTCTTCTCTCCCTCAAACGGATAATACATAAATCTGTATTCTCCCGACGATATATTCACATATATGTTTTCCGGTGCAAAAAGAACCCCTTCCTCTCCGAGCAGATACTCGGAAAGCCCTTCAAGCATTTCTTTCAGCTCACGCAAAAAACATTTAAGATCATCCGCACTCATTCCCTTGGAAGAAAACCGGTCTTCCATACTAACCATTGAACTTACTTCATAATATAGAAGCTGCTCAAGATCGATCTTTCTGAGACTGACTGGAAGAAGCTTTTTAATCCTTCCGTTCTCCGCTATCTTAAGCTTGTATCCGCCAAGTTCTTCCTCACTCACTTCATTGCAGGAAGCGATAATATAACTGTGCTTTAAATCTCTGTAATATTTGTATTCCACTTTAGTTTCCATCCTTTAATCAAATACTCTTTGTCCGATATCTTTAAGCCTTGTCATCTTGCGTATATGTTTCACCTGTCCGAGGCACTTCGCCTTTTGCCCCGCTTTAAATTCCCATCCGGATCTTGGTTTCAAAAAATAATTTCCCATTGCTCCGGCTCTTATCCTCGCACTTGCTTCGACCTTTATTTCTTTTCCGGAAGCTCTGCTTTCTACATGTATGACAGGCTTCGTACTTCCAAAATATTTCTTTCCAAGAACTCTGTCCCTTTTTGCAAGCACCGTACTTTCCGGATTATTTCCGTATCTGTCGGCATCAATACTCGCCCTAAACGCAAGGACATAACAGTCCTGCGAAAGAATGCACCTTCCGTAAAGATAATATGAAAACAAAATAAGAAGCGTTATAACGCAGACAGCCATTGGAACCACAAGCGTTGCCTCAACCGTCATATATCCTTTATATTTGCGCAATTGTCGCCACCACCATTCCCGCAGTAATAAAAGGAATAAAAGGATAACTCTTCTTTCTCTTTTCCCTTAAAGCTGCGATTATCACAAGTGAAAACAAACCGCTCACAAAAAACGCGACCGTTATACCAAGCGCGACTCTTTCAATTCCAAACGCAGGTCCCATGCACAAAGTTACCATTCCGTCCCCGAGTCCTATCTGCTTTCCGGTCACATAGTAAAGCACAATGAGTACTACTCCGGGCAAAAGAGCTACCGCCACACTCTCAATGTCATACGAGCCCATTGCAACCTCAAATACAGCACTCCCAACGGAAAGTGCTGCCAATATCCATATCTTCCATGAAGAAATATTCATACTTTTTATGTCTTCGACCGCTATTACAAAAAGAACGATCAATACTACTATCCGAATAATCATAATTTACCTCTATCCGCAGTCACTGCATGGACGCCTTGCACCAACTTCCGAGATTGGAATGGCGTAGATCTTCCTTTTTAGCCCTGCGCAATCAACTCTTCCGTGATACCTGTTTCCGTAATCGGTTATAAACACATCTCCCGCTGTAATTTTCCCGGCACAGTACTCACACGGATAATATTTAGCTCTGTCATTATTTCTGAGTTTATCTATTCCCGACAAACTCGTGCTCTTAACGCTCAGCTTTAAATGCCTGCAACTTATATTCCTGTGATAGACTTCGCCGTGCTCTGTGACATATACCATCTCTTCCTCACAGGCTCCGTCTCCCCCTGATCCGACAATGTCATACCCCGTCCATGCGTGGGCATAATATCTTCCTTCCACAGGAAACTTAGTAAATCCCGCAATCGGGACCAAGGGCCTAACCTTGTAATTAACAACAATGTCGATAATATCGCCGCTTGTCACATCAGACCTCATATAGCCCAATCCGCCAAGCCCACCGGCTACGCAGCTTTTATCAATACCGCTCCCAAGATATTCCCGCACCTTAGACGATGCATAAGCCACTGAAACAACTCCTTTGGCGACATCCATGCCACTTTCAATCCCTACTGCATCTTCAGCAAAAGAAATATCAAACGCCTTAAGTGCGATCTCATTTCCCACTTGATGGAGCGCCGCTTCAAGATCTGACTGAACTTTTATAACATTGAACATCACCATGAGATTGGCAAAAAAGAAAATAAAAAGAGGAAGTACAAGTGAAGCTTCTACCGTCATGGACGCAGGTAAAGACACTCCTTTTCTCTTTCTGACCGCCCGGAAAAAAGCTTTTTTTATTTTTATATTTTTGGAATTATCAAATATTAAAGAAGTGCCTTTATCTGCCTCCCGACTACTCTTCATATCCGTACACCCTCTCTATCTTCACCTCATAACCAAAACCTGTCCCAACCGTAAGCTCGCCGCAAAAAGTATCAAGGCAATGATCAATCATAAACTCTCCGTTCCCGGCAGTCCTTCGAACATCCATCTCGATAATGTCCATAAGCCTTTTAGTCTTATCTTTTAAATCCGTCATTCCAAGTTTCATCCTAAGATAATCCTTGTAATAAAGACCTTCTCCGCAATCTTTTCTTCCAAGATTTTCTCTGAAAAGAAGCATCTCTCCAAGCCCCAGTTGCCATGTTGAATCACTCTTGAAAAGAGGAACTCTCCCTCCTTCAAGAAGAATATTCACATCCGATACACTCTCCGCAAAAACCCAAGCAAAAATGATGGACCATTTGACCGGGTCCTTAAACTCAGGCGCCATAAGAACCGCAGTAAGTGCACTTGCAACCGCATCCGCCTTACTTTGTTTGGAAGAACATCCAAGCATATACACCCAATTCGACGCTTGCCTCCAGAAAAATAGTGTCTGCGCCATCTTTTCAAGATTTCTGTAATCGCTGTTTTGTCCAAAAATAAGATACTCAAGCTGATACTTAAGAAGCGATTTTTCCAGTTCTCCGCTGTATCTTCCACACTTTTCGCAAAGATACTCATCTATAAGAAGTTTCTCCGAAGCTGATATTTCCTCATAATCTCGGAGCCCGGTACCTTTATTCACAGTTCTGTTCGAAGCATAATTCGAAAGATCCGCCGCAGCTCTCGATATATCTATACCACCGGCCGCAAGAGACAATACACCTATTCCCCTCTGTGAATTAACGGCATCCGCAGGATTTCCCAAGCTGACTTCCTCTTCCTCACCGTCCTCGTTTATTTTTGTCGGAAGCTCCAAACTGTCAATTTCCTCTTGATTTTCACGCGCCATCTCATCTACATCAGTCGTATCAAGTCCCGCATCCTTAAGCTTACCGATATTGTCATCTACATCCGTCAACATCCCCTCTGCAGGTTCAGCCGACATGTACGCAAGAATCTGCCTGTTAAGAACCGCTCCGTCATTATCAGTCGCAAAAGAGCTTCCGGTAATCCTCGCATCTTTGCAGAACGCCCGCATCATCGTACTTGTTCCCGTCAGCCTTCCGACTGTGCTCGGTTCAAAATTTTTCTGCGCATATTTTCGTAAATGCTCTTCAGTATTTGTTATTGAATGGCTCCCCGTTCCGTACGAAGTATCAACCATAAGAAGCCCATACTGCCGATACAGCTCTCTGCTATACTCAGCAAGGACAGAATTCATGGCTATATCCGCCACGCATTCAGTCTTCATCTTCACAGCCCCAATCCTGGCTCCGCTGTATAGAGCCAGAATAAGAGACATGATCATCGTTATCGTAAGGGATAAAAAAACTGTCAGATATCCTTTAGTTCGTAATAACACGTGTATCTTCCCTTATTGCCTTAAAAATATCTTCTACAATTCCGGCAATCTGCTGCTTAAACACAATTACAAGTCCGATAAGAACAACGATAATAAGAATCACTTCAACCGTTCCCATTCCCGACTCATCACTCCAGAACTTGCAGATTCCCTCCTTTATCTTATTCTTGATCTTGTTTGCACTTATCATTAAATAATTCATTTTTTCTCCTCCGTTTTTTTACTAAATATATTTTTTAAAAAGAAAGATATGCGGGTATCATAATGATCACCATTACAATGACCAGCATCATTATCATCGGAAGCAAAAGTTTTGTTCCCGCTTCTTCTCCAAGCTTCCTTACTCTGTCCATCTTTTCTTCAAACGCCTTTTGCGATTCTTCCTGCAAAATCTTAAGCATCTCACTGTTTCCTTTTCTGAGGTTCTGCGAAAGAAGCGTGGCAAGCCTCGTGTACTGCCTGCTCTGGCATCTTATTCCAAAGTTTTCATATACTGCCGCCTCGGAAACTCCGCTCGAAAGTTCTCTTACCGCAACAACAATCTCTTCGTAAACATATTGCTTCTTACCGCTGTTTTTACTTTTTCTGAGATAATCCTGCGCAAGTTTTTCAAAGATATTTCTCATAGTCATGCCTGCGCCAAGATAGAGAACAAGTTGCGATACCAGCTGCGGATAATCATTCAGCATCTGAAAAGCTCTGTTTTCTATACCCTTCTTTAACTCTTTATCCTTAAGAATGTATGAAGCGGCGCCGCCTATCAGTGTTATAACCAATATCAAAAGGCTGTTGTCTTCTGCTTTTTCCTTCCAGAGTATGACATCATCGTTGTAGCTTTTCGGAAGCTCGACGCTTTCTTTGTTTACGGAACCTTCTTCCGCTTTTTTCAAAAGATCTCTTAGTTCAGAATTGATTTTCTCCTTTGGCGACATCTCTTTCTTAAAAAGTCTCGCAGGCAGCTGCAGTTCCCAAATTCTGCCGTTGTATTTAAACTCCGCGATAAGATTTACCACAGCTCCCCCTTCGGGAATATTCTCATCTTCAAGTCTTCCGTCATAATGAATCACTTCGTAGTCATCAATGTGCCAGTCGATAATAAACGGATACCCCTCAAGTCTTTCTACAAGCTTAAGATCTTCAGTCACATGATCAAAAGATTCATTATCACCAAGAACAGTCTTCTGCATAACCTCCGAAGCTTCTTCAAACATTTTGTCCGCTTCGTTTTCCGTATAAAGCCGCTCTCCGACTAGGATCTTTGCCTCACCTATTTCCCTTCCGTCCTCATCACATGCAATAAGCTCTGCCTCGTACTCTCCGTCGCCGCCGGTATTTCTTTTAAGCTCCTGAGTCTTGTACACCTCAGTTCCCATCATGGTACTAAGGTACATGAGCGTAGAAAGAAAACTTCCCGCAACCGCCATGATAAGTACGATTGAAATCTTTCGAATATAATATTCAGTTTCAGCCTTTTCAACATTTTTTCTGTTACCGAGAGTTCTCAGATAACTTCTGACTTTTTCACCAAAAGAAAACCTGTCTCTTATCGGTAATCTTTTGAAAACAAAGAGCGCAATTTTCAGGAACTCACGGCTAATTCCGGTTTCCTCCATATCCGAAGGAAGCACCTCTCCTCGCGCCAAGATCCACAAGACAAATATTCCCACCGGGAATATCAAATATAGAAACAACATATAAAACTACCTTTGTTATATTGAGATATTTACAATCTTCTGAGATAAAAGATATGCCGCAAAGTACACGAGCATGCAGATTGTCATAAGGACTACTCCCACAACATTGTGATATAACGGGTCAAAAAATCCGTTACCGGTGATACTTATATAGAAGATGATAAAAAACGGAACAATATTCATTATCCCAGCTTCCAAGCGCTTTGAACTTATCAAAACATCGATTTCTTTTTCGACATCCATCTTTCTTGAAATAACCGATATCGTTCTTTCAATAATATCAGTCATGTTTCCGCCGCTCCTTTTCGCCACGGCAAAAACCTCCGCAAACTCCTCTATATCAGCGTTTCCGCTTTCCTTTCCGAGTCTTCCGATAAGTTTCTCAAGCGGTATGTTATTTCCAAGTCCTTTATATATACGCTTTAGTTCCTGACAGATAAGGCTCTTTTTTCCATAAAGAAGTTCCATATCTCTTCCCGCTTCCCTAAATGCGTTCTCAATGGAATATCCCGCCTTAAGGCTTGTGAGTGCAGATGCTATGGCATCTCTGAACTGAATTCCAAGAATCCTTACCCTCTTCATTTTTTCAATTTTCTTTCTATAGAAGAACCATAGTATAACAAGTGGCAAAAGAAATACTACCGCAATCCACGAATCATAAAACAATCTTCCGAAAAGAACCGCGATTCCCGCCCCCTGAACCAGTACCGGCAAATCATTTATCTTCGGTCGGAAGTTTAATACCTGCAGAAAGAAGTTTTTCATTGTTTGAAATGTCACCGACTTTCCTCCATTCACCGGCTATTTTGCCGTCATTATCCATTCCCGTTTCCACAAATCTAAAAAGAGTATTTGTCATAATTCTTCCCGAAACAGGATCGGGTTCTTTCAAAAGCTCGCATATCTCAAGCACTTTCCTCGACCTGTCGCGAAGCCTTCCCAAATGAACTACGATATCAATTCCGGAAGCAATCTGGCCTCTTATCGCAGAAAGCGGAATGTCCATTCCCATGAGCACCATCGTCTCAATTCGGGAAAGCATATCTGCCGCGCTGTTGGCATGGCCTGTAGACATCGCCATATGACCGGTATTCATAGCCTGAAGCATATCTACGCACTCGCTTCCTCTGACTTCGCCTACAATGATCCAGTCAGGTCTCATTCGAAGCGAAGACTTGATCAGGTCTCTTATCGTAATCTCCTTGCAGCCTTCCACATTTGCATTTCTTGCTTCAAGTCTTACAAGATTCGGAACTTCCCTGATTTGCAGCTCGGCATTATCCTCAATCGTGATGACTCTTAAGTCCTTTGGAATGTAGTTTGAAAGAGCATTCAGAAAAGTTGTCTTTCCCGAACCGGTACCACCTGAAATAAAAATGTTGTAACCTGCTCTTACAAGCTGCGCAAGATAATCCCTTATGTATGGCGTAAGAGCGCCAAATTCTATAAGCCTTTCCATAGTCATGGGATTTTCGGGAAATCTTCTGATCGTAATAATTGGCCCGTTTAACGCAACCGGACTAAGAACAATATTTACTCTGGATCCGTTGGATAATCTTGCATCCACAATTGGCGAAGACTCATTTACAACTCTGTTGCACGAAGCAACTATCTGCTGAACGATATCCTCAAGTTTTTCTTTGGACTCAAATCCCAGTTTCTGCCTGACAATTCTTCCATTCCTCTCGGTGAAGATATTGTCGACGCCGTTTATCATAATCTCCGTAACTTCAGGATCATCAACAAGTTCCTGCAGAATATCAAGTTTTCTTATCGAATGAAATATTCGGAGCCTGAGATTCTTTCTAAGCTCCATTGAGATTGCACGCCCACGCGTACTTACAGATAATTCCCTGTCGATCAGTTCAAACATTTCCTCATCGGAAATATCCTTTGAAAAATCAAGCGACTGCAAAACTTTAAACTTTACATCTTTTTTCAGCTCATCAAAATCACTCACTTACAAGCTCCTCCCTCGCAAGCATTTCACTCGCATAGGTTGAAAGCCCTCCGTAAGAGCCGTCTTTTGGAAAAAGACATCTCACGGTATTCGCAAGCACATCGTCATATCCGTTCTGCCCAAGTACTTTCGTGTACTGCTCAAGCTTATAATTTTCTTCCCTGCCCTCGCCCACAACAGTAAATACTCTTGTGCACATTCTCAGGATATCAAAGAGGCCATCCGGGAACTCGGAAAGATCAAGAACAATGTACTCATATCCCGCGCTTTCAGAAAGCAGCTCTGTAAGCGACTTTATTCTCTCAAAAGTAATTTCCTTTATCTGAGTCGCCGTCTTTGCAGGCGGAACAAAATCAAATCCTCTTGCATTTCTCTTAATCCTCTCAAGATATACAGAAAACTTTCCTTCTTCACACTCGGAATAATAAAGAAGATCCGTGATATCCTCTTCCGCATCCTGACCCATTATCTCAGTGACCATTGAAAAACTGTCAAAGTTAAGGAGCATTGTTTTACCATGCTTTGAAAGTTCCTCACAAAGTTTTACGGCAAACGCCGTTTGCCCACACCTTGAAAGTGGTGAAAAGAGTCCCAGAAGTTTTACCTTTTCCGAGCCTCTCCCTGCATCAAGATTCCCGATATTACCGGGAATCTTCACACAGAAATCCAAAATGCCATCTATTATCTTTCCCGCAGGAAGATACTTGCTTATATGACATACATTCTTTTCTTCTTCCTGACTTTCGTCCTCGTTCACAGAGGAATTTGCTTCATCAAGCACCAAAATGTTTTTTACAGCTTTGATGCTTCCTCCTTCTAAAAGCGCCGAGTACACACTCTGTGAGAGAACAGAAAGTTCAGGAATCTTCTCTTTTACAAACTCTTTAAAAATCTCTGCATCGGTGAATGAACAGATTTCAAAAGACAAATTCAGATGATCCCTCAAATATTCATCCAGTCTTCTGCAATAATCCTTTTCCGTGTCACAGATCGTAAGTAAAGGTCTGTTCATACAACCACACCTCCTAAGGTAAAAATCGCACTTACGAGAACAGGTACTGCGAAGTGGATAGTCTTTTTCTTATTTCTTTTAAACAAGAGAATCGACAAAGAGATCAGACCGGCTACAAAGAAAGCCATTATGATGCAGGACATTGTGTCCTCAATGGATAGGAAAGACGCTGCTGACATAAAGAGTTTAACATCTCCCGCAGCAATTCCCTTAAGAAGATACACAGGAAGCAATATAGCAAAAGTAATTCCAATCGCTGTCAGACAAGAAATAAGATTATCCTTTCCTGCCAACGCAGATCCCACGATTCCGGCGATCATTCCCGGTATCACCCAGAGATTATAAATCTTATCTCTGTAGAGATCTGTGAATACTGCTCCCGTTAAGAACAATATCAAAATCACGTAAATTAGATTTTCTCCTTTCGTTTTTTTCGAGCTCGCGATTTACAAATTTATCACTTGGGATTTTGTTTGTAAATAGGCAAATTTCTTTTCGGCATTTTGCACAATTAATATTTTTTCCAAACCTTATGAAATAAAATTTTCATTGCATAGTCCGCGTCAGAAGTGCGTCCTACGATTTGCACATATCACTGCAACGTTATTTAATATATGTTTTCTCGTACTATCTAATTTAAAATCACCCCATATAAAGTCATAAAATTAATACTCTTAAGATTTCCTTAAGGCCCGATTTTGCAAACACTTCTTCCCTTTATCTCGCTAATATAGTATTGTGTAAATACGATTAAATAACTACATAATGAAAAGCTAAAGGGGAAAAGAAATGACAACATCTCAAATCGGAATTATTGTTTCTATTCTCGCCTATCTGGCGATGATGCTCCTTGTTGGTTTCGTAAGTTCAAGAGAGACCAATGATGTCAAAGATTTTTATCTCGGCGGAAGAAAGCTGGGACCGTTTGTAACAGCCATGAGCGCTGAAGCATCGGACATGAGCTCTTACCTGCTTATGGGTGTTCCGGGACTTGCATACTTCTCGGGAATAGCTGATGCAGGTTGGACAGCGTTCGGTCTTATCGTGGGAACCTATCTCAACTGGCTCTTTACTGCCAAGAGGCTTCGCAATTACACTGCAGAAGTCGATGCAATCACGATTCCCGACTATTTCAAAAAACGCTTTGAAGATAACAGCAATATTATTCTGTGCATCGGCGCGCTCTTTATTCTTGTTTTCTTCGTTCCATATACCGCTTCAGGTTTTTCAGCCTGCGGTAAACTCTTCTCATCACTGTTTGGAGTAAATTATCAGCTTGCCATGATCGTTTCTGCCGTTATCATAGTCGGCTACACTACAACAGGCGGATTTCTTGCAGCATCAAAGACTGACTTCATTCAGTCAATCGTAATGACGATCGCATTATTTTTCGTCGTAGGCTACGGTATTGTTTCAGCCGGCGGAGTGAACGCCGTTATGGAGAATATAGCCGCACTTCCGGGCTTTATAGATGTAAATGCAACATATAACAACGCGGCAAATTCAGCCGATCCTTACGGGCTGTTCTCAAAGATAACAATGTTCTGTTGGGGACTTGGTTATTTCGGAATGCCACATATCCTTCTCAGATTCATGGCTATAAGAAACGCTTCGGAATTAAAACTTTCAAGAAGAATCGCCTCTGTATGGGTTGTTTTCTCATTAGCAATTGCAGTATTCCTCGGCGTTGTCGGAAGATCGCTTACACAGAGCGGCGCACTTGCATCTCTGATCGATAACGATAACCTTTCAAGTTCAGCTAAGGCCGAAACCCTTATCGTTGTTCTGGCGCAAAAGATAAGTGAGCACAACTTCTTATTTGCTCTTTTGGCAGGACTTGTAATTGCGGGTATCCTTGCATCTACAATGTCAACCGCAGACTCACAGCTGATTGCCGCTTCATCCTCAGTTTCCGAAAACATCATTCAGGAAACTCTCGGAATCAACTTATCCGAAGCCGCAGCCATGCTTACTGCAAGAGCAACACTTATCGCAGTTGCAGTATTAGGCGTCGTTATCGCCTGGGATCCAAACAGCTCTGTCTTTGGAATCGTATCTTTTGCCTGGGCAGGATTTGGTGCAGTGTTTGGACCGTGTATGATACTTTCACTCTATTGGAAGAGAATGAACAGATTTGGCGCGATGGCCGGAATGATATCAGGCGGCGCAATGGTGTTTGTCTGGAAATACTTGGTACGTCCTTTAGGCGGTGTTTGGAATCTGTATGAACTTGCACCGGCGTTCCTTGTAAGTATAATATTTATTTTCATCGTGAGTCTTTTAACCAAAAAGCCATCCGAAACAATCATAGACTCCTTTGAAAAAGTAGAAATAAAATCATAAAAAATAAGCGGGCAACTACGTATCACAAGTTGTCCGCTTTTTAAAATCGAGTAGAAGGCGGTGACTAACCGCCGTCCTCTCACAGCACCGTACGTACCGTTCGGTATACGGCGCTTTCAATAGTTGACGTGCACAGACTGATAGGCTGTGGCTAAATCAAAGAAGCCACTGTTTATCAGTCTTTCTTTATTTAACGCCCAAATCACAGCCTTATTGTTACTAACGTACCAATACTTCCTGCGACTGTTCGCAATAGTTGCCGCATAGTGTTCTGGAATTCCGAGCTTTACGAGATTTCTAAATTTAGTCCTCGGTAGTTTCCATTGCTTCCATATACACATGCGAATTCTGTGATAGAGCCATCCGTTGATGTCATCTATGTT
>NZ_KK366048.1:10267-17928 GCF_000686965.1 Butyrivibrio sp. AE2005 | reverse complement strand
GTAAAAAGAAGGCACCCACTGCCAGTACACAGCGGAATACCTTCTTAAAATCAAACAGTTATATGTTCCCCTATTTGCCCACGGCGCCCCGGAGAACGGGAAATCACTAAGCGGCTGCAGCACAGCTCCATAGGCTCAACCCTTCCTGCGGTTCTCGCAAGACCGCTCCCATTACGATGAGTTGTGGCTGAGCGGAAGTATCATTATACCCGTAGCTGTCATCGCCAGTGCCGGTGCTACCGACATTCCAGTGAGGCTATATCGCGCAAGGCGTACCTTTGGGGCTACATACTACAGGAACGTACTTAGTGAATGTATATTCTCTTGTCAAAGTACAGACAAGGGAAAATCCCTTCACTAATAACTACAGAAATAAGGGGAATAATAAGTCTATTTTGAAAATAAAAAAGCAATCTTCCAAGAATGGGCTCCAATTGCCCAAACAGAAGATTGCCTTTTAAGCTTAGTCACTTTTCCAAATAAATTAAATTTTTTCAGTATCTCTTGATACCACATTTCAGCTATATCATCCGATGTTTTTTCTGTATTCGTATAAATCTCATCATATTGATAATCTGCATTAAGCTTATTATTCTTACCATGTCTGCTTGAATATCTGAAAAAACATGTTCAAATCCCTCTTTCATAATCCTATCTTCTTTTTAATTTTTCAACGCCTCTAATTAGAAGACCCAATATTTTCTAATTCTATTCTTTTATTATTCTCGCATCTAATTCCTCAAGTTTTTTCTTTGCCTTATCAACAATAGGTAGCTTGCCTCCAGATGATACCGCAGCTCTATATCTAACAATAGCCTCAATATAATCACCTTTTTCGTAAGCAATAGCCGCAAGATTATAATAGCATTCAGCTTTTAGATTATAACAAGTTATCTGATTAGCCAATATGCTACCATCTATATTGCTATTCATGAGTTCTTTCGCTTCCTCGTATTTTCCATCATGAATTGCAAATGTGCATTTTAGATAATCAATCATAACACTCAAATTTTTACGTTTTTTAGCAGCAGTAGCTTTCACTTTTTCAAGTCTTGCAAGATATTTAGCTGCTTCTTCATGATTATCAACAGCAATATAATAGCATGCAAGTCCAAACATATTATATATGTTATAACATTTAGAAAGATTCTTAGGAATTATTTCCTCATAGTATTTCCAAGCGTTGTCATAATCTCCAAGTGCCAGATATGCATTTGCAATAGTACATTTCCTGCGCCTATCAGTGCGCCAGAAAGGTATTTTCTTTTGAACGAGTTCTTCAGCTTCAATAAATTTCTTAGGATCACCCCAAGCCAGATATATCTCTTTAAAAGAAATATACTTAACCACTCCTATTAAAGAAAATATAATCGCACAAAAAATTGCCGAAACAATGTAATAATAAAAAAACACTCTTGATAATCCACTGTGTAATTCCAAAGCCGCATCATTTCCATAAGTTAACGGGCTAATAAATATGCGTTCAGCTATATAAATTGCACTCAAAAAGATAAGAGCACATATATAAATAATCATTATTTTCCAATACGTTTTCACTTGGTTCTTAACACATTCAGCGGCAGTCATATCGTTATATGTCTTTTTCATAATATTTCCTCTTTTTCTCAATCTAACCCCCTTAACGCACATAAAAAGCACTTACCCTTTACAGATAAGTGCCTTGATACATAGTACAATAAAATTGAAATAGGGTATAAAAGTTCCTTTTTTAATCTTTGCCTTAATAAAAAAACATGTTTTCACATTTCATTTTCAGATTCTTCTTCATTATCTTCGTAGTCTTCAATTTCCTCGTCTTCATCGTCATAATTTTCATCTGCTTCGACAACATTAACCAAGATTGCATCAAATACAAATTTATCTAACTCATCTAAATCATAGCGGAAACCATCTTCACCTCTATATTTATAGTAGCGAAGCATAACCCTATTATCATATTCACTTTCAATATCAACAGACATTATGATATGAAATTCATCTTCAGGGAATAAAGCATGTAATTTATACCCCCACAATTCAACAATATCAAGTCCTAATCTTAAACTTTGTTCATATGTTATTCCTTCAAAATAGCTCCCAATAAGAAATTCACTATGTTCATAATCATAATTAAAGTCTTTATATTTCATAGCTGCTTCAATTGTTTCTTCTGAGACTTTGGGCTTATCATTAATTCTCATGAGGACACAATCATGTACCTTATACATTTCAGGATTAATTACTGACAGTTTACCAGTAAAATCAAAAGTATTATCGATATCTTTGATTTTTAAAAGTTCTTCTTGCATAAGTTTATTCATTTTTATCATAATAAGAATTCTTCCTAATTTAGTATATTTTTTATATCTGTGTAATAATTCTCGCCTTTATCAATAACTAATCCTGTCATCATCCTTGTATGCTTTTCTCCAAAGCCGCAACTAATTACTCATGTGTGATCTAATTTGTTTCCCAAAATCTATTTACCTGTTCAAGAGGTATTTGTTCTACATTAATATCTTTACAAGTTATATTGCCGGTTAATATTGATAAATCAAAGTACACATCATAAAAGCCTTCCACTTCTGCGTTTTCTGCAACAGAAAGCTCTTGGCAATAATAACCAAGCTGCTGCTTATTCATATTTCTTACTAAATTACCTTTTTTTCTCCATCCCCAAGCTGCATCAGTATTGTATTGAACATGCGAACACATCAAAAAGCTTATTTTCCAACATTTTTCTCCATCGATATCGATAAAAATACTAATCTCATCACCAAAAAAATCACTACAAAAGCCCAATACTTCCTTATCACAATAATCAGTCTCTATTATTTTTTTATTGATATCATCTAACATCTTTATTTTTTCCTCCACTTAATCAGAATATGGAATATGACCAGACGGATCATATTTATCAACAATATTGCCATTAACATCTAACGGATTTCCATTCTCATCATATATATGCATATGCCTATACGGAGTTCTTGCCGGCGGTTTTGTTTCTGGCTCATCAATTCTAATTCTTATTTTCCCATTTGAATCTCTTATATGAACACGACCATTGTGTTCTTGATAATCCCAATCATCTGGTAATTTTTCTTTAAGCTCTTTTCTTGTCAGTTTACTAAGAACTTCTGCGTCATTTTCATTAAAAGGATCATCATCTGGCGAATTTGAATCAGTGTTATTATTTTTCTTAATTCCACTGCCCTCATTAGCTTGGGAATCATCTGTTTCTCCCTCTTTAGCTTTACCTTCTAAACCAGTCTCGGCCTTAGTATCATCCTCTTCTTTATCCGCTGATTTGGATTGATTTAGATGGGATGAAAAACTTAAAACAAGCGTAATCAAAAGTACAAACGC
Source organism: Butyrivibrio sp. AE2005 (assembly GCF_000686965.1). Classification (NCBI taxonomy): domain Bacteria; kingdom Bacillati; phylum Bacillota; class Clostridia; order Lachnospirales; family Lachnospiraceae; genus Butyrivibrio; species Butyrivibrio sp. AE2005. Next base: position 14,559 of record NZ_KK366048.1, on the reverse strand, counting down.
AGTTATTGCAATAGCCCACGGTAACGAAGCACCAATAGCTTCAATTGCTGACACAACTATTCCATAAATTACATCCCATGAAATAGGCCCTATAGCAGCTGCTGACACCATCGAAGCCGAACAATTTTGTACTAAAACTTTTTCATCTTTACTTTTACAATTTAGTAACGCCAGATTAGTTGCAGTCTTTATTATATTAGCATCAATAAGTGCATTTTTGTCATATTTCAATCCTGCAAGTTTGATGATTTCTCGTATATCAGTCGCTAACTTTTCAGGATCAACTACTACATTACTTGCATTAAGAGCATTAACCCAAACTGACTGCCGTTCTACTTCGGTCTTAAACACAGTCATTCCTTCAAGCGCCGATGCTGTGGCTTTTATATCTTTCTGTAAATCGTAAGAATGTTCTTTTATCATAGAACGCTTCATGTGCTGTCTGGCATCTTCATTGAAGTTTTCAAACTTGCGTATACACTTATCCATAAAGCCGCCATGACCGCAGAATTCATCATAAACCACCAGCGCCCTGCGATAATTTGGCTGAGTAACGTCACCATATTTTCCATACTCGCTTTCTATTTCCCGTGCTATGCACTCGATATCATACCCTTCATATTCAAGTTTATCGGCAAAGGCCATATGATCACGCTTAATCAGATCCAGCGTTTCATTATCTATACGAGCTTTTGGCGAAGGGTCAACCTTCGCTTCGAACATATTTTTAACACCAAGACACCTATTAAAAAGCTCTCTTTGAATATCCTTACTACCTACATGGAATTTTTCGAACTGTTTGCGATCAATAAATTCCTTTGAGGCAGTTGCCGCTTTTCCTACATAAGTGCTGTTGTTGTAATATTTGCCATATCCGGTTTCAAGTGCTCTTGCATCCCCAATATACCTATCTATATCATGTGCAAGATTATCAACAAATCTATCAAACTTTTCTGCATCAAATTTCTTTACATCACACGCAGAAAAATACCTTTCATCTTCGTAAACTAACCCCATCTATACAAAACTCCATCCCTTTAATCATCATCCGTCAGTGAGCTTAGCTCTGCTTCGAGTTCACTATTTCTATGCTCAAGCTCATCGATAAGCTCATATATTCTGTCTATTATTCTTTGGATATCTGACAAAAGCTGCGACGTTTCACTTAATCCTGCTGCAGTCCTACTACCAATCTCTGTCTGATATCTTTCAGCTTCCTGCTCAAGCTGTCCCCTAAACGCATCACCGTGAGTCATATCATAAGACCTTGCGGGCTCATAAACTTCTTCACGAATTGTGCGTTCCTTCTCTTTTATTATTTCAGCTTTTTCTTGGAGCCTTGAAATCTTTTCCCTATACTCATCGATTTTCTCACAGTTGTGACGAATCTCTCGTTCAATATCTCCTCTTCGACTCAATTCTCATACCTCCCGAGGTTTTCTCGACACTAAGGCTTTCACTTACTTCCCTGTCAACTTCAATCATGCTGTCTCTAAGCGTAAGAAGTCCTTTAGGTAAAGCTGCGGCGGCCTCGTACCTATATAATTTTGATGTTGTATGCACTTCCTTTAACGCTTCAAGAATCTCTACTCCAGCAGGGAATTCCTCAAGACACTCCGAACTATTAAGCGCGCTATCCGTAAGCACCAAATGGTCAGCCGCATTTCTTATATCATTAACTATCCCCGTGAACACGTTTGTGTCCATGAATACCTTATCTTCTGCCATGCATTTACATTTCCTTATATTTAATCTTTTGTAACATTTTGGTAATATTTTATCACGCATAAATATACGGCAGCAAGCACGGAAAATCATAAAGAAATAGCGATACAGCCGTATATAGCTGCATCGCCACAATCTTTTTTATCAAATATCCAATACATACCTCATCTGTCTTATCGCCGACTGCAAAGAGTAATGCACAGCCGGTTGAGACACGCCCTCAATATCTGCTATCTCCTTCTCACTAAATCCATGGAAAAAGAACATTCTCAGCCTCCTTTGAAGCTTATCCGGCAACTGATTTATTGCAGCGCGAAGAACATAAGCATTTATCGCTTCTTCCGGATCAATGGCTTTTGGCACGCCTCTAAGGTAATCCATAGCCTTCTTATTTACCTCCATGCCTTCTTCATAGGCATTCATATCCGTGTGGCGATAATCCTGCATCTGGAGCTTCTTCTCCAAACGCTCATACTCCGCAAATACCTCTCCCTGCTCAGGCGTTATGATGATATATGGCTTAAAGAGATTAAGTTCAAATCCATCGCACGCCTCCAGCTCCTCACGGGACAGATCTGTAGCTATCGCCCATTTTGCATCTCCCTCGATTCCGGGGTAATGCTTCTCCAAACTGTACAACTTATATAAATCCTGACTCTTATTTAATTCCCTTGCTATTGAAGGGCGTCCATCTTTTCTATTATTCATTTCTGACCTCCGTTTTGAAAATTCATAAGTTCCCAAAAACGGAAGTCACGGATAGCGCCCAACATAGGTCTCCCACTTATGCACCTGCGTTCACACTCAGAGCAACAGAAAGAAGCCTGTAATATGAGCAAAGAAAAAAGACGAAGCAAAACAGAATATCTATCACTAGATACTTCTTTCTGTTTTGCTCCGCCTTTCAACGATTCTATGTCGTTCATAGCCGCTAACAAACTCTTGCTACCCGCCGCAACCATTCCGATTCACAGCCGGATACGATGCCGGTACGGATAACTCAGGTATTTAATTGTAACAACTATACAGCTTCTTTAGATTCGAACGAAATACGAATATAAATCCGCTGTCTTTCTGCCTTGATTTTCGCCCCGCATTTTGGGCACATTGCTTCAACACCTGAGAAACTCTCACCTTTGAACAGCAATCGCCCGCAGACAGGACAACAGACATAGATCATTTTCTCTTCCACATGTTCCAAGACCTATACCCCCTCTTTTGAAATTACTGCTCCCCCTCAAAAGATAGGTTTTAAACCTTGTCGCGTAATATAATAACACCACATTTTACTTTTTATTCCATCAACTTGTTATCAATTTAATGTACTAAAACCATCAAATAACCATCAGCAATCCATCAAATGCTTTTTTACCATAAAAGAGCTACTGTCTCACATATAAATGCAAAACAGCAGCTCTAAAGCTCACCTTGCTCTGTCATATTGGTCCCTTTCTTCTTGTTCTCTGCAGCATGCGTATATGTACATGCTGATTCCCAGATACTTGATAGCCTCTCTTTTCTTACGTTCTATAGACGCGGTAGAAAGATTCTCCGCTCGCGCCATCTCCTCATTTGATATAGATTCCGAATTCAGATAGTAATTCTCAATAATCCGCTTATAGAGGTCGCCCTCGCCTGTTCCACCTGCAATCTTCTCCAGTACCATATCAATTACCGACCGCATCCAGGTACAATCCCTGAGATTTTGGAATATCCTGTCAAGATACTCAGTAGATTCTTTTAAAGGTAATCTCATTGCCTCCAAAAAATCCCTTCGCATCGATATCTTTTGATCACGGATCCCATCACTGTCCAAATTGATCTTAAACAGCTGCGGTATCTCAAAGCCACTCCGATAGTGTTCCAACAAGAGCTTCGTCAGATCGCACACATCCTTAGGTTCAAATCCGTTACTAATACATAAATTGTTAATGCGCTGCTCATTTCGGGATATAGTTGCCATAACCAAACCTCCCTCCGCATTATGATATCTATTTTTCCCTACTACTATATGCATCACTAAGCGCCTTGGCATACGTAAGCACCAAGATAAAATCTGCCTCCGTCATATTACGTAAATATGTGACTATTTCCATTTCTTTATCAGATAAATACATGCCACTTTTTGGCTCCGCAGTCGGTTTAAAAAAATCGCTCAAAGATATTCCAAACACATCACATATCTTTTGTATTGTTTGAATCTGTGGCATGCTGGTCCGTCTTCGCATCGCGGACATAGTCGAAGTAGTTACTCCGGACAGCTCACACAGCCTGTATTCTGACATATTCTTTTCGCCACGTAGATTATCAATCCTATCAATCAGCCATTTAGCAGTAACATCCATTGTGGTAAAAAAACCTCCAATCCCCACGAAGTACTACATAATTATTGTAGAGTAATAACTTACTGCATTTAACCTAACTGAATCGAGGATTTACTTGACTGTAGTAAGGTGATTTTTTATTAGAACTTTATTGAAACATCCGCTTCAAAGGTATATTATATTTATACCCAAACATTAGTTCTTTTTTTGATTGAGGTTATATGTTATGAGTAGAGTGATTGA
>NZ_KK366048.1:0-10147 GCF_000686965.1 Butyrivibrio sp. AE2005 | reverse complement strand
ACATTTGTTTTTGAATGTATTGTTGTCGTGCTTGATTACAAGCGGAAGGTACGATTATATTTTGATACACATAACAGTAAGTGGCGGATTGCGATATAAAAGCGCTTGCCCGCTCTATCTCTATAATGTTTAATCCGCATCTATTCGCAAATAGTATTTTCCGCAATGTAAACAGCGGAACAAGTAACCACAAAGACTCCCATCTTTTACCAGATACTCACGTGCATTATCATATCCATCAAAAGAGCCGTCTGCTTCAAAAAGATCATCCGCAATGCCTAGTTCATCCAATTCTTTTGTCCCTACCGTACCAATATATTCGCAATAATCATTGCAACAAACCGCCCAGTTTTCACCTTGCCAACTCACATATCCCGGCGTCCTACAAAATAATTCTTCTGTAGCAGCTTCATTATCTATCGAATCAGCGTCCTGAATAAAAGAACCATCAAACTTTTCAGCCGCTTTGCCACTTGCAACACAATCCATGCAGATACAATCTACCTTCGCCCTTGTATACATATGCTGAACATAAGCTTCTACTTCCTTGCCACAACAATTACAAACACCCTTGCTAAACTTTACTTCTCCACTTTCATAAACATTGGGGTGATATTTAAACTTAGGTAATTTATTCTTATCCATATAACGCGTCTCCATTCATAAAATCATTTACGTGCCTCTCTCCTAGCATCTCTGACTTCACTTTCTATTGAACCACGAATAACTGCTCCCAAAAATATGATCAATGCAGCTATTCCTATAAGAATTACCATCACTTTCCACGAAGTATATAAAACCATTTGAATGATTTTAATATTTACGAAATATTCTCAATGCCCCCTCAAATCAAATTCACTAGATATCCCATAATAGTCTCCCCAAGTATATAAAATGTAATAATTGTCACTATCAATGTTTGTGTCAAAGTACACAATCTGCGTTTCAATTTGTTTTATTTCGCTATCACTTTGAGGTTTAACATGATATTTTTCATTAAACTGAGCATAGTATAAATTTAAATCATCTTGTGACAACTCACTTTTTATTAATAGCGCACCAAAATATTGCATTCCATTGCCATTTCCGCACAGTTTCGCCGCCATAGATTTTTCTTCAACTATTACTGTTTTTTCGGGAAGAGGAATCTGTTGTAATTCATTTACAATATTTTTTGCGACATGATCATTATTGATAGGACACAAAATATATAGCAAAAGTACTCCTGCTATTATTAATGCGGGAATAAATTTAATAATTTTTAAAAAAACTTGATTTTTCAATATAGTTTCTCCTCGTATAATTACAGTGTATCAGTTATTATATTCAGAAAATGAATTAGGTTATTTTTCAAGGTAAATGCAATTTTAAATGCATTTACTCTGACCGGTATATGGTGTTGCATCTAGTTTGAAGAATATGGATATAAAAATGGCTCAGCCAAATCTCTTAATCTGACTGAACCATAATATTACAATACTGAAATATCAAGTTCTGCTTCAAAAGCCTTCTTCTTACCTTCACATTCCTGTATTGCTTTTTGTATATTTTTTTTAGCAACTAAGAGTTCAGACATGAATTTTTCTGTATCCTTAAGGTTTTTCCGAATTCCCACAACAATCTTCTTCCGATGTTCCTCCGCTCCTTCGTATATATCATTCCCGTATATCTTAAGTGGAGTCATGTCATAAGTCTTTGTTGGTTCATAAACGTCCTTAACAATACTCTCGTAATCTAATTTTATTACTTTATAACTTTCTTCAAGCATAATGAGGTCGTTCTCATATTCTTTGAGCTGTTCATCGAGTTTCTTTATTTCTAGACGTTTTTCACTTCGATTCAATGTCCTACCTCCGACAATATATACAAAAACACTTAATTCTTACATTACTCGTTTAGCTGATTGCAAATAGTTAAAGCACGATTGTAATATTGTTTTAATTCTTCTACCGGAACATAACCTGTAACACTTTCATATGCTTCAATGGCTTTTTGCTCAGCATCTATCCATCCGGTAGTAACCAAAGATGATCTATCAAAATTATTATTGCATATAAAAAACATGCCCGAATGCATATTTTTTTCTGTTCCGTCGTCTGCTATTAAAGTTCGAGTATCATCGTAACTGCCTTCAATTTGTTTTCCATCTTTATCTTTGTTCTGTACGCTAACTGTAAGCTCTCCCTTTTTTACTTTTTTATCAGGTTCTTCAACAACAATTTCATATTTTATAAATTTGACCTTTGCAATGCCAAGGGTATAAAAATATGTAACAGCTCCTTCTTTTATAGAAAAGTTTTTATACCCAGAGAACTCTACAGATTCACCAGCTTTATTAGCTTTTTCTGTTATCATTTCTTTTTTATAGTTAATAAAAAAATATATTGCTACCGCTATAATAAATGCGAAAAATACAATACATATTATTTTTTTGAGTACTTTTTGTGGCATGTTTATTCTCCCGCTAAAAAAATTATTTCCAGTCTATTCCGCTTTCGTCGGCTATATAATCAAGAAATTCCTCTTTTGTCTTCTTGACTTTAGTAAGATTGGTCTTAGAGGTTGCTGTTATGAGAAGCGCAGAAGCGGTTTTATAATTCAATTTTGTTTTTAGTACTGTCATTCCAATTTTAGCATTACCATAGCCCATGTTTTGCAAAAATTCTGTTGCTTCATTAATAGAACCATCACAAACATCTATATTATATTCAACCATGGTGTTCCATATATCACCATCTTCACTTTTTTTCATACGATAATATATATTGTATGCTGAAACATCTGACATTTTATCATCATCACCCATACTTCCGGAATATACATCACCTTTAAATCCTACAAGTTCACCTACGTTATCGTCTAATGTAGCTGCACCTTTATAGATATTGTCATCTGCCATCACCGAATATATAGCACATTCATGCGCAAAATCACGCTTTTCATTTTTTTGGCAAGTATTATGTTGATTATTTACCGCATCATAAAGCGCTTTACCATCTGCGCCAATAGCATCAAAATATGCAACAGCTTCACTTGGAGACATTTTATTATTTCCCATAAGTTTAAATTGCCATGAATCTGCCGAATATTGAGTGAACAAACACGCAAGTGCAGTATAAAAAGAATCAGCTTTTTCTCTGTTTCCTGTTTTTTCTGCATCTTTATAATGTTCACAATGCTTTAAATATGCATCATTAAAAAGCTTCGATTCTTCTTTGCTAAATCCATATAATTTTTCCATAGATTCTATGTATTTAACTTCATTTATTTCAGCATTTGATTTTATATTATCAATAGAAAACTTTTTCTTTACCAAAGACCATTTTCTAGGCGTTTTATACCTTGGTGAAACAAGGCTTATTCTATTTGAAGCCATCAATCTCGGCGCCAAATTAATTGAATTCAAAGTTGCATCTGTTCCGAGTGCCACAAGACTTATCGTCTGCTTATCAATTTCAACAGCATGAGAATGTATTGAATCAAGTCCTGCCGCTTTATCTGATATTTCTTCTATATGTCCCTGAATAGCATCCTTAATACCTGAATTAAACAGACGATTGCTTGCTTCGTCGTCGAATTCTTCAACCTTCTTTATGCAATCATAAAGAAAACCTCCGGTGCCGCAAAATTCATCATAGTCAGCTAAAGTATCCCTTACATATACTTCTTCTATGTCTCCGCAGTATTTTCTGAATTTATCGACATCTTCCATTGTTTTCTGCTGGATTGCAAAAGCCAGACTTTCATACTCTTCAAGCTGCCTCTGAAAACGTGTTTTTGTCCTTCCTACTACATCGGTATCTATCTTAGCATCATCGGCAGGATCGACCATAACCTTAAAAGTTTCATCAAGATCAACGTATCTCTTGATCATTTCCTTTGAAAGCTCGTATTGCTGGCGGTTAAATTCAGACTGCTTCGTGCCTATAAATCTCTTAGTAGCTTCAGCGCCTCCGCCTACGAATGTCTCGTTATTCTGATATTTTTCATAGCCTGATTGAAGATAGCCTATGCCTTCCATATAATTATGAGCTGCATTTTCAAAAGTTTCTATAAAATCATGTATCTTCTTAGTATCCCAACTTTTTCCCATTATATTAACTCCAAATTTTTCATGCGTTATCTCTTCGCTCCCTTTCACGGATTTCTTCCTCAAGAGCTGCTATTTCTTCTTCACATTCTCTGATAAGTTCCCGGAGTCTTTCCATTACTTTTTGCAGATCATTCAGGTGCTCTGATGTATTGCTCAGTATTATGCTTGTCTTTGAACATAGATCATTTCTGAAACTATCTGCGTCTTGTTCAAGTTTTCCATACCAATCGCCGGAGCTTGTCATATCATAGGCTTTATCCGGCTGATATATCTCTTCCTCTATAATTCTGCGTTTCTGATTGATAAAATCGTATGCTTCTTCGCACTCGGTAAGATCACGTTCATATTCTCTTTTTTCATGTTCCTTCTCTGCTAATCTTGAATGAAGTCCCATCTATTACCTCCGCTTTGTTTCTACAGTAAGCCCTTCGCTGAGGATCCTATCCTGCTCGATCATACTGTCTCGGATTGTTAGAAGTGCTCTTGGAAGACATTCAGAAGCTTCATGCCTGTATGTGTCTGTGGATTTATAGAAAAGTTTAAGAATCTCATTCATCTCACGTCCAACATTCATGCCTTCAAAAACATTCACCTTGCTGAGTGGATCCTTTGAAAGAACACAATTAGCTGAAGTGGTCTGTATCTCATTAACAATATCTGTAAACACCCGCGTGTCTATGTATACGCTTTTTTCTGCCATAAGAATAGCTCCTTATTATAAAATAATTATTAACATCTTATCATGTGAGATAGTCTTTATCAATGTTAATTCGTCATCCGGGTGTTCTTTTTTAGAATATTAGAAAAATAGTGGGATAGGAGCTTCTATATTTCGGAATAGGTCTATAGATGTTTTTATGGAAATTTATAATTCTATCGGATATAAATAGGATTCAGATTGATTTCACTTTAAGAATGTGTTAACGTTATTTTGTTATAAATTCCCAGCTCAGGCCTTATATATTTCTAACCTTAAAATATATAAGCCTCCAAGATGTTCTATATGCCATATAGAACGCAAGAACCTATTAGCCACTCCTCTATGCTAATAGGTTCTTTTTTTAATTTTGATATTTCGCGATGCGCGTTTATATTACCGCTTACATTTTTTATTAGAACTTTATTGAAACATCCGTGTCAAAGGTATATTATATTTATACCCGAACGTTAGTTCTTTTTTTGATTGAGGTTATATGTTATGAGTAGAGTGATTGAAACTGTAGACGTCATCTGCCAGCACAAGTCGAACGGTGAAGTAATTCCCCTCCGCTTCCGGCTGATGAACGAAGACGGACAATATGAAAATTATACGATAAAAGGTTATAGAACAATTACCCATCCGGGGCCTTATACTACTCCGGACGGGCTCTATGTTTCTTACTCCACATTTGTTTTTGAATGTATTGTTGTCGTACTTGATTACAAGCGGAAGGTACGGTTATATTTTGATACACATAACAGTAAGTGGCGGATTGCGATATAAAACACCTGCACAGAATCCATTCTGTACAGGTGCCAATTTCTCTAATATTACTTTAAATCTCGCTGATTTAAACTGAGCCATCCACAGATATCCTTATGGAAGATGTATATCAAGCTCGTATTCTACATACTTCTCACTTTCAATGGATAAATCCATGGTCCAGCTTATTTCACTATTAGAAACCTTAAATGAAGAGTCATATATGGTAAAACCCGAATGGGGCGTTTGCTTATCTGTACTTACTATTTCCACCTTAAAATTTTGCTCTTTAAGACTATCCAGATACTCTGCAACACCATCTGTAACTGTAGCCTTTCCCCAATTTTTGAGTTTTGGTTTGTTTGAAATTCCATCCACATTAATATAGTATACAGTACTGTCTCCCTTTGAATCATAATCCCTGCCTAATTTACTGCTACGATCAGGTAAAACCACTTCTGCTTTTTTTATCTCCGTAACAGATTCAGGTTCTGTAGATGAAGAATCAACAGAATTTTCTTCGGCTTTCGCCTCTTTTTCTGCACTTGCATCTGATGAATCTTGTGTTTCCTCTTTCAGCGGCGGCGAAGAAGTTTGCGTTGTAGCCTGAACCGCATCATTCTTCCCCACTGTTATTACTATTTTTTTATTTGCATTTACTTTTGTTCCTGCTGATACGCTCTGTGAAACCACCTTCCAATCAGAGTTATCCCAAATATAACTTCCATCTTGAGTTTTACTTTCAACATCTGAAAATTCAGCATTTTTCAGAGTCACTAGCGCATCTGCCAAATTATTAGCCATTAAATTCGGCATCTCTACCATTCCCGTATATATAAAATCAAGCTGAATCTTGCCTTCACTGTTGAACGAAGCTTGTTTGACAATCCATAGTTTTTTCTCATTTTCATCCATAGTTGATATCTTATTGGTCATATACATATTCTTAGCGTAATCAACATATAGAATCTCATTGTTTAACTCCTTTGCTTTTTTAGCTGCATCATTCATATTTAATGACACATAATTTGAAGACAGGTAAGCTTCCTTTTTTACGCTATTCAAAACAATTTTCGTGTTCTTATCTACTTTTGTTCCTGCAGAAACACTCTGTGCTGTCACTATCCAATTAGAATCCATCCAGATATCATCGGAAGGTTCTTTAACTACATTGGTAAATCCAATTCCGCCAAGCACAGATAAAGCTTTATCAAGCTGCATACCAACAACATTCACCACTTCAAAAGAAGTATCCGCAATGCCATTATTAAGCACAAAATTGTTCAACTCGATATCTTTGTTATTAGAGTGTAATCTTCCGCTCAAAGTCGAATCAGTCGTGATATTTATCTTCTTTTCAGAAAATACTTTGTTATCAGTACTCTTATAGAATGTTGCAGTATGCTCTCCTTCCTTTAACTTTGTCGAATAGGTAAAATTCTTACCATGAGGGATTGTATCTATCTTTTCCCCATCTAAATACACTTCTATATCATACGTTGCCAAAAATATATTCTGATCAAATGACAAATCAAAATACAACTGAAAATATACTTTCCGACATGTCAAAACTATTTCTTCCGCCTTATCCAATTGTGAGCCCGGAGAAACATTCTGCCCTACAACCAGCCATTCAGAAGTATCAAGTATACTTGTGGAATCATTTGATTCATACCTGACATTGACAAAATGCTTGTTAGCAAGATCCTCTATTGCCTTATCCAAAGCAACATTCTCCATACTATCGTAAACTATAGCCGAATCTGCTATTGATTCACTTGTCCCAAAGGAAGTAATATCCAATGAATCATTAAAACCAAGCGTAAATACTATACTCATATCAGCATTTACATTAACGTTCTGGTTGAGATCATTAAGAATAGCATCATCTACTTTAAATGAAATAACATGATTCCCTTCTTCAACTTCTGCTAATTCCGTATAATATTTACCATCTTCAAATTTATGGAATGGCTGTTCATCAAGGTATAATTCAATGGAATGGTTTTGAAAGACATCTTCAGAAGAAGTAACATTTACGTCAAAATAGAGCTTATGCATCACAATCACAGATTCTTCTGATGAAGCTACGTCACCTTCACTATCAGATTCTTGATTTGTTCCCTGTTCTGATGATTGCACCATAGAAGTTTTAGAATTTTCTTCGCATCCCGCTAGAATCAATAAGCTCAATAAAAAAATGACTATGATACGAACGCTGTATTTCATAACGAATCCCTCATATATTTCTCTCACAAATACAATAAGTTTCTTAAAATACCCGTACATAGAAAGACATTTATATTATCTCATCATATCCTAAAAGCATTTATTAAAATACGATAAAATAATAATATTAACCCTTATTGTCCCCCACATTTTTTGTAAAATGATATTAAAAAAGAAATGAGAGATATCATGTAGAAATTTTTTCAATAGGAGGTACGCTATGCCAAGAAGCGACGCAAAGAGACGAGCCGATAATAAATACAATTTAGCTCATTATACGGTACTTGGTTGTAAAATGAAGATACCGGAAGCAGAAGCGTTTAAAAAGGCTTGTAAAGATGCAGGAACAACCCCTAATGCAGTTTTTAGAGAAGCTGCAGAGAAGTTTATGAAAGATTTAGAGAGGGACATATAAAAGCAGCTACCTCATTTGAGATAACTGCTCTATGTAATAGGCGATTATTATATTTCAGCTTGAACGATATGCCCGAAGTTCAACTCATCTTTATATAAATCATAAATATAAGCAGAGCTTTCACGATAAAGCCCTGTTTCTACATCTTGAAGCTTATCAAAAACCTCTGATTCATAAAAGAAGTTCATAGCCTCGTCATATTCTACGTTCTGATCTTTCGAGATCATTTCAACAATATCCTGAATAGCATACTCTATTAGTTGCTTTTTCTCATTCATAACTAATTTTCCTCAATAATGAAATAGCTGCAGGTGTATGGAATGAATACTGTGAAGATGTCTTTTTATATATCATGCCTTTAAGAAGCGTATCAAAATCTATATTCATATTGTCTAAACAGCATTGCCATATTATCATCCGCAACAGGTCCAATTACGATATCATACTTAGAATCGAAATTGCACAATGGATCTGAATAATTCTCAAAGCCTCTATTCCTATTATTCATTACAAAACGAGCCCAATCTTCCGTTGTTTCTTCACCAAAATTTTTGATTCTAAGACTAGAGGAATCCAAAAAAGAATCATATAGTTCCTCCATTTCTCCGGCAAAGAGCTTGTAAATCTTCAACCACATTATCAAATGATAAAAGATGCTCTTCCTCATAGAAATCCTTCAGGAACTCTATTCCCTTGAAATCTCGAAGATATCTATATGCTTCTTTAACATTTAAATTAAAAGCTTCAGCAAACTCATTAACACATGCAATTGTATAATTTATCAATCTTCTCTGATAGCTCATAGCATTTCCTCTTCTAACAATCTTCTATTTAATAATACCATTACCTATTGTATTTATCTACTTGTTTGGTCTTTCTGCAATCATCAAAAAGCAGCTTCTCTCTCGAAATAACTGCTCCAAAAATCAAAACCACGGTGTTGATTGTCAAGTAAAATTGACCCTCCCCCTCCCCGGGTCAATTTTAAGTGTAAATCAATATATCGCCGTCTTCATATTAAAAAGAAAGAGGCGATTACTTGCTTTGTGGCTTTTTCACCTCTTCCTAAAAACACAATATTTTAATTGCTCTATATAATCTTATTCCAAACTCAATCCTTTAAGAAATCTCTTTAAATCTCTTTTTGAATAGCACACACCGATTATCTTTACCGATGCATTTTCTATATCTATCCAAAAATAAACCATATAATTCCGCACTTTGATTTTTCTAATACCTTCACTGTGCCATGGTTCATCCTCTACCAAAAACTGCCTCTCAGGATTACTGCTTATTGTTTGAAATGCCTCCTGAAGTTCATCAACAAACACTTCCGCAGCACCTGGCTCTTGGAGATCCACTGCAATATAATATGCAATATCACGAATTTGTTCTTCTGCTTGCGGCGTCACTATAATGCAATAATTATTCACCTAGTCCACTCCTTAATGCTGCTTCTTACATCTGCAAGCACATCTTCCGCACTTCTGCCCTCATTAGCTTTAGCCTGCTCAAGTCCTTTTCCCATCATTGCATCAAATCCTTCTTTTGTCATTTCATCCAATGCAACAGGCGCCTTATGAAGTGTAAGTGAAAACGGAATTCCTTTTGTCATTATGATCTGTTTATAAAGCATATTTATAACAACAGAAGCCGGCACGCCAAGCTCATTAAGAATACTCTCCGCCTCTTCTTTTACATCAGGTTCAACTCTTGCCAATACATTTGCTGTTTTTGCCATAAAGCTCACCTCCTTCTTAATTGTATTCTAACGTATAACTAATCGATATACAAGTCTCAAAAGTCCACCAAATAAATCCCCACGGGGGACCCCCATCATCAACATTAGGAATCTGTAGACGTCATCTGCCAGCACAAGTCGAACGGCGAAGTAATTCCCCTCCGCTTCCGGCTGATGAACGAAGATGGCCAATATGAAAATTATACG
>NZ_JMMD01000036.1:0-19597 GCF_000686965.1 Butyrivibrio sp. AE2005 | reverse complement strand
ATCTCAAGTATAAGTACGGCAATAGACATTTCTGGTGCAGAGGCTATTACGTAGATACTGTAGGTAAGAATGCAAAGAAAATCGAGGAGTACATAAAGAATCAGTTAAAAGAGGATTTAGAGTACGACCAAATGACACTAAAAGAGTATATTGACCCGTTCACGGGTGAGCCGGTAAAGCAAAACAAATAAAAATGAGCCCAGGGGGCTCTGTAGGAAAATGATGTTGCGGCTGGCGAACCATTCGGCGAGTCTTTAGACTCAGCGCCGGCAACAGGCCCTTATAGGGCCAGAACAAACCACCGGCTAAGCCGGTGGTTCTGATTTAGAAAATTAAATAAAAGTTAAAAATACTTCTATTTCTATTAATGAATATGTAATTTTCTGAAAACGTTTAAGATGCGGCAGTTAAGCCAAAAACACGACTTTACACAGTGATAACAAGCAATATTATAGCTTCTACGGGTATTGACAATCCTTTAGAAAATGTGATATAAAAATTAAGTCATGTAAAGTTTATGAGTTGATTTTTTAAAAGACGGGGGACGTTTTTATTACTAGTTATTTATGGCTAAAAAATAGGTTGACTAAAGGATTTGCAGGACGTTATGAGTAGAGGAGATAGTATATATATGCAGTGGGAAGAGAAGTGCAGATTTGCCGTTTCTCTGATTGGATTGAAGGTTATAGCAGTATTTGTTGTGATTTCCATGACGTTTGAGGGATTAAGTATTACGGCATTGGCACAGGATGAAATTTTTTCAGAAGGAATTTATCGAACTCTTTTTAATGATTCGGGGGATAGCGGTTACGCATCGAGCGCTATTAGCAGTTCGGCTAATACCCAGATGAGTAATTCCGATACTGTAGGAATGGAACGTGATAGAGACAAAGGTGCTCTGTCTTCCGTCGCTGGATTCATTGGAGGGGTTGCTGTATTTTTGATAGCGATTTCGATTCTTGGAACCATAGCTCTTCAGAATGAGAAAAATGTATACTATAACAGGAGTACTGATCCTGAATTTGATGATGAAAAAGATGACGATTAAGTTCGGCGTCTTTTTTTATTGTATATTTATGAATTATTAAATAATCATAAAATGGATTAAAATTAACGGAATTGTGTTTGAAATTATTTCTTGAATGTTATAATTGATGGTGATGGCAGGATAATAATTAAGTTATTTGTTTTTTTAGAGCAATTTAAAAAAGATAGATTTGTGTATTATATTTTCGGATCGGGTTGTCTATGAAAGGAGAGACTGCATGGATACTGGAAAGGTTCAACACAAACAAAAACTTCTTGTCAATGTCATTATTGTTGCTGTGATAACGATAAGTGCGGTTGCGGTACTGCTTACAATCATGGCATATGTCAATATCAATAGAGTATATCACAGCCTTATCCTTGAAGAACTTAAGGCGACAACTGAGCATCTTGCCGATGAAGCCGGGGCGCTTAATGATAACAGCGACTGGAGTCTTTCGGAAGATGGAGATCTTCTTAAGGGTGGAGAGTCAATATCTGAAGAACTGGGAGGTATATTGGATACAATTCATGCCGAGACAGGTATTGACTATACTATCTTTTTTGGCGATACCCGTGTTCTTACAACAATCTATAAAAAGGGATCGAACGACAGACTCATCGGAACAAAAGCTTCCGATGCGGTTATACAGGCGGTTATCAACGGAAAAACTGAATATTCATCCGATTCTCTTGTGATTGAAGGAATGCCTTATTACGGATATTATTGTCCGATGTTTAACTCGGATGGAAGCGTTGCTGCGATGGCTTTCTCGGGACGTGAATCATCTGATGTTTCTTCACATGTCAATAGTATTATCTCTTCAATGATAATTACAACAATTGTGATCTTATTGGCTGTATCTGCATTCGGAGTATATATTGCGATGAGAATATCTTCCCAGATGCAGAATATTGCAAAATTCATAGATGAAGTTGCAAGCGGAACTCTTAACAGCGAATTCGACGATAAGATAATCGATAACAAAAACGAGATCGGTGCGATTGCCGAGAGCACATCACTCCTTAATAGAAAGCTTGATGAAGTTATTTCTAAGACAAAGAGTATGTCAAAAGATCTGAATAAAGCCGGACTTGAACTGGCTGATTCTGCTTCACAGGCAACCTCTGCATCTTCTCAGGTTACGGATGCTATAGGTGAAGTTAGTAAGGGCGCGGTATCACAGGCCGAAAGCGTTCAAAATGCCGCTGCAAGTACGGATTCCATCGGAACAAATATAGATCTTATTTCCGAGAATATATCTACACTTGATGAAGCTGCGAGCCGTATGAAACAAAGCTGTGACAAGGCTACAGATGCTCTTGTTGAAATAGTAACCCAGAATTCAGCCGTTGCCGAGGCTGTTACAGAGATAGGTACGACGATTACCGCTACAAACAGCAGTGCAAACGAAATTGCCAAATTCTCAGATGCGATCAATGAAATTGCTTCCCAGACAAACCTTCTTTCACTTAATGCTTCAATCGAGGCTGCAAGAGCGGGAGAAGCAGGTAAGGGATTTGCGGTTGTTGCCGATGAGATTAGACAGCTTGCCGATGAGTCAAAGAGCAGTGCTGATGAGATCAAAGCAATAGTTGAGAAACTTCTGGAAGATGCGCAGGCTTCCGTAAAGGTTATGGATTCCTTAAATGCAAGTATTGCGCTTCAGGGTGAGAGCATTGCGTCCACTCAGAATGATATGACTGAGATGTCTCAGAATGTTGCGGTTGTTACGGATAATACACAGAACATCTCCAAGATGATCGATAACCTGAATGATGCCAAGATTGCTCTTGTCGAGATCGTACAGGATCTTTCGGCTATTTCTGAGGAGAATGCCGCATCTTCGGAGCAGACAAATGCATCCATGCAGGAACTTAACGCTACATTCTCGATAATTGATGAATCTGCAAGGAGACTCCAGAACCTTGCTATGGATCTTGAAGAATCAATAAGCTACTTCAAATAATACTTGAACTGCCGGAAGAAGGGGCTGCGGGCAACTGTAGTCTCTTTTTCTGTGAAAGGTGAATGTCTACGACTTTGCGACAGTTGATAAAAGCTAATCCCGAACTTATAATAAATTGATATTCAGGTTAAAAACGTAAAGGGCGTAGTATGAAGAACAAGATCAGAATAGCTGCAATTATCCTGTGCGTGGCAGTTATCGCCATTGAGGCGGTTAATGTTGTAAAAGATAAAAAAGAACTGACTTTGGCAGTAAATGAATATGACAGCATACGAAGTGAATATGCTCTTTTGGAGACGGCTGATAAAACTGATGACGGCTATCCCGACATGGAGGTTGATATTGAGAAACTAAAGGAAAAGAATCCCGATATTACAGCGTGGATATACATTCCGTGCCTCGATATCAGTTATCCTGTCGTAAAAGAAAAGGAGATAGACGAGTATCTGCATAAGACTATTGAAGGTAAGGAGAGCTACGCCGGAAGTCTTTTTGAGGATGTCCTCAGTGACGAAAACTTTTGTGGATTGCATGATATGATATTTGGCCATAACATGAAAGACGGTTCAATGTTTGGAAGTTTAAAGAAAGTTTATTCTCCGGAGAACAGTAATCTTCTCAAAGATAATCCGTATGTGTATATTTATACGGGCGATACGATATTCAGATACGAAGCGTTTGCCTACGAGATAACGACTGCGGGGAGCGAAGCGTACAGTGAAGTTACGGATGACGAGGGATACGACCGTTTTATGGAATATATCTTTTCAAACGATCAATGGGGGATTGAAAAAGAAATAGCCTTTGACAAAAGGCCGTCAATCCTTACGCTTTCAACCTGTAGCGGCTTTACGGGAGGAAAGAAGCGGTTTGTTATTCATACCTACAAAGAGGGACAAAAGAAAATCAAATAAAAAATACGATAGAAAAATATGTTACTTACGAATTAGTGCTTGACGACAAAGTTTTTTGTGCTATAATATTTTTGTTATGTGAGCTTTAATGGGCTTAAAACATAATAAATAACCCAATCAGTCATGTGCTTGAAGGGACTGAAGGGAGGGTAAGAGTAGAAGATGTCAACTGTAGTAGTAAAAGAAAACGAGACTTTGGATAGCGCATTGCGTCGCTTTAAGAGAAGTTGTGCGAAGGCTGGAATCCAGCAGGAAATTCGTAAGAGAGAACACTACGAAAAGCCTAGCGTTAGACGCAAGAAGAAGTCTGAAGCAGCAAGAAAGCGCAAATATAACTAAATTTAAATGTGAAAAAATCCTTGGAGTTTCCAGGGATTTTTTTTATGCTTTGGATGTGCACCTCGCGGATATTTTTTTATGCTATAATATCTCTTGGTGATTTTTGAAATGAAATAAACGGATTTGAGAGTATTTATATATGACATTTTTTTATTGTGCTGCAGCAATAATTTTGTTTATAATATTGTGCGTTGTTGTAATTTATCATGACACGCATAATTTTGTTGTACGGACTTATGACCTTGAGTCGGATAAGATAAAGGGCGATCACACTTTTGTTCTGATTTCCGATCTTCATGGATATTCGTTTGGCAAAAATAATGAAAAGCTGGTCGATGCGATTGATGCCGTAAAGCCGGATATTATACTCTGTGCGGGAGACCTTTTTAACGCGCGCAAGGATAAAAAGCCGATAAAGTATGAACCGGGATTTGAACTGGCAAAGAGCCTTGCAAAGAAGTATCCGTTTTATTATGCGAATGGCAATCATGAGTACAGGCTTAAGATTTGGACCTCGGATTACGGTAATTTCTATGACAGATATAAGAGCAGACTTAAGAAGGCGGGAGTAACCTTTTTAGAGAATGAGTCGGTGGGAATTGCGGACGGGAACATCAGGATAACGGGTCTTGACCTTAATATGAACTATTATCGCAAGATCTTAAAAAGAAAAATGGAACCCGGATTTTTAAAGAGAACTTTGGGCGACAGCTCAAAGAAAGAGTTCCAGATTCTTATAGCACACAATCCCCAGTATTTTGAAGAGTATGCGAAATGGGGCGCCGATCTTACGGTGGCGGGACATGTTCACGGAGGTATAGTCAGACTGCCGCTTCTTGGAGGTGTTATCTCGCCTACGATAGCTCTTTTTCCTAAATATGACGGCGGACATTTTGAGATTGATAAAAAACATCTGGTCCTCAGCAGGGGGCTTGGAACACATACGATCCAGGTCAGAATGTTCAATCCCTGCGAGGTGGATGTTATTAAAATACATGAGGCGAAATAAATGTCACTTGAGGTAAAACTGCAGGTCTTTGAAGGTCCTCTCGATCTTCTTATGCACCTTATAGACAAAAACAAAATAGATATCTATGATATCCCGATCGTTACGATCACCGAGCAGTACATGGATTATATAAATGCTATGCAGAGGGATGATATGGAAGTTACAAGCGAATTCCTTGTAATGGCTGCGACACTCATAGATATCAAGTGTAAGATGCTTCTTCCCAAGGAAGTCAATGAGGACGGAGAGGAAGAGGATCCGAGAGCAGAACTTGTAGAGAAACTTCTTGAATACAAGATGTACAAGTTTATGGCTGATGAACTCAAAGACAGACAGCAGGAAGCTGACATGCAGTGGTTCAGAAGCAGGAATATACCCAAGGAAGTCAGCGAGTATGAGGCTCCGATCGATTTTTCCGATCTTATAGGGGATGCGACACTTTCCAAACTTAATTCAATCTTCCAAGAGCTTCTTAAGAGACAGGAGGATAAGGTCGATCCTATCAGAAGCAGATTCGGAAATATCGAAAAAGAAGAGGTCGATATGGATGCCAAGACTCTTTATATAAAGGCATACATACGGGAACATGACAGATTCAGCTTTAGGCAGCTTCTTGAAAAGCAACACAGCAAGACAGAGATAATCGTGACATTTCTGGTTATGCTTGAAGAGATGAAGCTTGGAGAAATTGAGATAGAGCAGGACGAGACGTTCGGAGATATCATTATCAAATCAAGAAAGGCAAGTTGATACCATGACAAGTAAAGAAGGCGCAGCGATCATAGAAGCAATCCTTTTTACAATGGGAGATTCCGTTGAGATAAGTGCTTTGGCGAAGGCCATGGAAGCGAGTGCAAAAGAGGTCAAAGAGAGCATAGAATATCTCAAGACCAAATATGAAAACGAAGACAGCGGCATCGGTATTATCGAACTTGAGAACGCTGTACAGCTCTGTACCAAAAAAGAGATGTACGAGTACCTTGTAAAAATAGCAAAGACTCCGAGAAAGGCGGTTCTTACCGATTCTCTTATGGAGACACTTTCAATAGTCGCTTACAAACAGCCCATAACAAGGCTTGAAGTGGAGAAGATAAGAGGTGTTAACAGCGATCACGCGGTAAATCGTCTTGTTGAGTTCGGGCTCATTCAGGAGCTCGGAAGACTTGATGCTCCGGGAAGACCGCTTCTCTTTGGAACGACGGAAGAATTCCTTAGAAGTTTCGGCGTAAAGTCGCTTGAGGAGCTGCCTACGGTAGGTGCTGTTCAGGTTGAAGAATTCAAAGCTGAGGCAGAGCAGGAAGTTAATGTCAAGCTGGATATTTGATTTTATAATATAATGTTTTCGGAAAAAGGCAGAAAAAATGCTTTTTTCCTTTTTTTTGACTTTCTTTTTTGCTATACTATATTCTGACTTAAGTTGCGTTCTTTTTCCAAAAGATTAACATAACTTAAATATATTTACGGAGGTTAAAGAAAAATGAGTAGTTCTTCACAAGCGAGTCAAAGAATTATCTCTTTGCTCGACGAAAACAGTTTCGTTGAAATTGGTGCTCTTGTGACAGCCAGAAACACAGATTTCAATCTGAAACAGGAAGAAACACCTTCAGACGGTGTTGTTACCGGCTATGGTGTTATAGACGGTAATCTGGTGTATGTTTATAGTCAGGATGCATCAGTGCTTGGCGGTTCTATAGGTGAGATGCACGCTAAGAAGATCGTTCGCCTGTACGATCTGGCTATCAAGACAGGCTCTCCTGTAATCGGACTTATCGATTCAGCAGGACTTCGTCTTCAGGAGGCAACAGATGCGCTCAACGCATTTGGAGAGATTTATCTTAAGCAGGTGGAGGCTTCGGGCGTTGTTCCTCAGATTACAGCAATCTTCGGATCATGTGGCGGTGGACTTGCACTTATCCCTTCAATCACAGACTTCACATTCATGGAGTCTGAGAAGGCTAAGCTTTTCGTTAATTCACCTAATGCTCTTGAGGGCAACTATAAAGAGAAATGTGATACATCCAGTGCAAAGTGGCAGAGTACTGAGGCAGGCAATGTAGACGTTGTTGCCGACGAAGCTACTGTATATGCACAGATCAGAGAGCTTGTATCTCTTCTTCCTTCAAACAACGAGGACGGAGATTCATACAAGGAGTGCTCTGACGATCTCAACAGAGCATGCGAGAACCTTGACGGTGCTATCGAGGATCCCGCTGTTATTGCAGGTCAGATTGCTGACAACGGTCTTTTCTTTGAGACAAAGAGAGACTATGCAAAAGAGATGGTTACCGGTTTCATAAGACTCAACGGAGCAACTGTTGGACTTGTTGGAAACCGTACAGCTATATATGACGAGAACGGAAAGGCTTCTGAGAAGTTCGATGATAAGCTTACAGCTCATGCATGCGAGAAGGCTGCAGAGTTCGTAAACTTCTGCGATGCTTTTGATCTTCCTGTTCTTACAATCACAAATGCAACAGGATTCGGTTCATCAAAGTGTGATGAGAAGCATGTTGCAAAGGCTGCTGGTAAGCTTGTTTATGCACTTGCAAATGCTACAGTACCTAAGGTTAACCTTATTACAGGCAAGGCATTCGGAAGCGCTTATGTGATCATGAATTCTAAGGCAATCGGAGCAGATATCACTATCAGCTGGCCCGGTGCACAGATCGGATCAATGGATGCAAAACTTGCTGCAAAGATTATTTGTGATGGAAAAGATGCAGATACTGTTGCAAAGGCTGCAGCTGATTATGCAGAGCTTCAGAACAATGTTAAGAGTGCTGCTGCGAGAGGATATGTTGATGAGATCATCGAAGCTGCCGATACAAGAAAGTATGTGATCGGTGCTTTTGAGATGCTTTTCACCAAGAGGGATGAACGTCCTGCAAAGAAGCACGGTACAGTATAATGAAGGGAGCGCTCAAAATGAAACGTAAAATTTTAGTTTTGGGAGTGATACTCAGCTGCCTTTTTGGACTCAGTGCTTGCGGTGAAGCTGCAGAAGGCTCCTTGGACAGTTACAGATATCCAAAAGAACTGTTTAAACCTGATTCATTGGAGCAGTATGCAACATATATCGAGGATAAAGTTTTTGAGGGATGGTATCTTAACGATATCACACCCGAAAACTTCGATGAGAAGCAGTATCTTGGCTTGGCAATGGAATTTGATGAGAATAACCTTACCATCAAGGAAGTCAATGAAGATGATTTTAATGCTATTAAGTCAGGATATATAAGCTGGTACAAGGCAGTTGAAGAAGTTGGTTTTAACAGTGTTGAGACTCTCAATGATGATATAAAAGTTACCGATGTAAAATACTACATCAACGATGATGATGTTCTTGTTGTAGATGCTACAATTCAGGGAACAAAACATTCCGCGCTTTTGCAGCTCTATATCAACAATGATTTCAGTATTCGTGATGCAGGTGTTACGGTAAACAAGACACTTGGAGAGAAACTTACAAATGCCGGTCTTAATACACTTCTCGGCATGGGAATGGCTTTTGCCATCCTTATTCTCATCTCGCTTATCATCTGTCTTTTCCCTGTTCTTTTCGGAGAGAAGAAGAAAAAAGTAAGCGACAAAGATATTGCAGCAAAGGCAATGGATAACACAATAAGCCAGATTGCCGAGCAGGAAGATCTCTCAGGAGATTCAGAGCTCGTTGCCGTTATCGCCGCTGCGATCGCTGCGTACGAGGGAAGCGGAAGCACAGATGGATTCCGTGTAAGATCGATCAGAAAAGTAAACAATAATTGGAAAAAATTCTAATAATGACATCGGGTACACGGAGACTTGAATCTGTGTCGGATGAAAGGAGAAACAATGAAAAACTATACAATAACCGTAAACGGAAACGTATATGATGTAACAGTAGAAGAAGGCGCAGGAAGCGGAGTAGCTCCTGTAGCTTCAAGTGCACCTAAGGCTCCTGTAGCTCCTGTTAAGAAGGCAAGCGCAGGTGCTGGTTCAATCAAGGTTGAGGCAGGTGCTGCCGGAAAGATCCTTAAGATCAATGCCAGTGTTGGACAGGCTGTAAAGAAGGGCGATACAGTTATCACTCTTGAGTCTATGAAGATGGAGATCCCTATGGTAGCTCCTTCAGACGGAACAGTTGCAAGTATTGATGTTGCAGCAGGCGATTCTGTAGAGGCAGGAACAGTTCTTGCAACTCTTAATTGATGAATCAGAGAAAGTATTATTTTATACAGAAATGAGGATAAAAAATGGATTACATAGTTAAGACATTATCTAATCTCTGGGATCAAACTGCATTTACTTCAATGTCTGTCGGCAACTATGTCATGGTTGTCGTAGCATTGGTTTTCCTGTATCTTGCAATTGCCAAGGGATTTGAGCCATTACTTTTGGTTCCGATTTCGTTTGGTATGCTTCTTGTAAATATCTATCCTGCTATTATGGCTGAGCCTGTTGGCGAGTCTGCAGGTGGATTGTTACATTACTTCTACATCCTTGATGAGTGGGCAATTCTTCCTTCTCTTATTTTCATGGGTGTAGGTGCTATGACGGATTTCGGACCGCTTATTGCAAACCCTATAAGCTTCCTTATGGGTGCAGCTGCACAGTTCGGTATTTTTGCAGCTTACTTTATTGCTATTGCACTTGGTTTCAACGATCAGGCTGCAGCAGCTATTTCAATCATCGGTGGAGCAGACGGCCCTACTTCAATTTTCCTGGCTTCTAAGCTTCATCAGACAGCAATTTTAGGACCTATCGCGGTTGCGGCATATTCATATATGTCACTGGTTCCCATGATCCAGCCGCCTATCATGAAACTTCTTACAACTCAGAAGGAAAGAACAATCAAGATGCAGCAGCTTAGAGAAGTTACTAAGCTTGAGAAGATTCTTTTCCCTGTAGTAGTTACAGTAGTTGTTAGTATGATTCTTCCCACAACAGCTCCTCTTATCGGAATGTTGATGCTTGGAAACATATTCAGAGAGTCAGGCGTTGTTCGTCAGCTCCAGGAGACAGCTTCAAATGCACTTATGTACATTGTAGTTATCCTTCTCGGAACTTCTGTTGGTGCAACAACAAGTGCTGAGGCTTTCCTTAATATGACAACAATCAAGATCGTTATTCTTGGTCTTTGCGCATTCGCTATCGGAACTGCGGCAGGTTGCCTTCTTGGTAAGCTGTTGTGCTTCATTACGAAGGGCAAGATCAATCCGCTTATCGGATCAGCCGGTGTATCAGCCGTTCCGATGGCAGCTCGTGTATCACAGAAAGTTGGTGCAGAATACGATCCTTCCAACTTCCTGCTCATGCATGCAATGGGACCTAACGTTGCCGGTGTTATCGGTACAGCGGTAGTTGCAGGTACATTCATGGCAGTATTTGGAGTATAAATCACAGAAAGGGTGAAAATAGATATGGCAGATATTGAAAAGAAACCAATTCGTATCAATGAGACTGTTCTGCGTGATGCTCATCAGTCACTTATCGCAACAAGAATGCCCACAGAGGTTATGTTGCCTATCATTGATACAATGGATCAGGTTGGATATAACGCAGTAGAGTGCTGGGGTGGTGCAACATTCGATGCTTGCATGAGATTCCTTAAGGAAGATCCCTGGGAGAGACTTCGTAAGTTAAGAGCAGGCTTTAAGAATACAAAGCTTCAGATGCTCCTTCGTGGACAGAACATTCTCGGATACAAGCATTATCCGGATGACGTTGTTGATTACTTCGTTCAGAAGTCAATCGCAAACGGTATTGATATAATCAGAATTTTCGACTGTCTTAACGACCTTAGAAACCTTGAGGCTTCGGTTAAGGCATGTAAGAAAGAGGGCGGACATGCTCAGATCGCTCTTGCATACACACTTGGTGATGCATATACAGAAGAGTACTGGATGAATATCGCTAAGGATATTGAGTCTATGGGTGCAGATTCAATCTGTATCAAGGATATGGCAGGACTTCTTCTTCCTTATGAGGCTGAGAAGCTCGTTAAGGCTCTTAAGAGCGCTACAAAGCTTCCTATCGACCTTCATACACACTACACTTCAGGTGTTGCCAGCATGACATACATGAAGGCAGCTGAGGCCGGTGTTGATATCATCGACTGCGCAATTTCTCCTTTCGCACTCGGTACATCACAGCCTGCTACTGAGGTTATGGTTGAAGCATTCAAGGGACAGCCTTTTGAGACAGGCCTCGATCAGAAGCTTCTTGCTAAGATCGCAGATCACTTCAGACCTTACAGAGAGGAGTGCCTTGCAAGCGGCCTTATGGATGCAAAGGTTCTTGGTGTTAACATCAAGACTCTTATGTATCAGGTTCCCGGCGGAATGCTTTCTAACATGGTTAGCCAGCTTAAAGAGCAGAACGCAAGCGACAAGTACGATACAGTGCTTGAGGAAATCCCTCAGGTTCGTAAGGATTTCGGTGAGCCTCCGCTTGTTACACCTTCTTCACAGATCGTTGGAACACAGGCTGTTATGAACGTTCTTATGGGCGAGAGATACAAGGTTGCTACAGACCAGACAAAGGATCTTCTTGCTGGTGAGTACGGAAAGACAATCAAGCCTTTCAATCCCGAAGTTCAGAAGAAGATCATCGGCGACAGAGAAGTTATCACATGCAGACCTGCAGATAAGCTTGAGCCCGGACTTAAGAAGTTCGAAGAGGACGTTAAGCAGTGGAAGCAGCAGGATGAGGACGTTCTTTCATACGCACTCTTCCCTCAGGTTGCTACAGACTTCTTCAAGTATCGTATGGCACAGCAGACATCGGTTGATGTTGCTGCCGCTGATACAAAGAACGGAGCATATCCTGTTTAATTATTAAAAATTTTAGAGCTATCAGATGTAAATATTTACGTTTGATAGCTCTTTTTAACGCTTATTTAATGAATATTATGGTAAAATTAATGCATGAGTGAATACAGACGGCATAAAAAAAGCAGAAAGTTAATAGATGCCGAAAAAAGGCAGGGTGTTGAACTGAAGGAAAACGAAATTGAACGTCAGTTTATTCCTTTGGATGAGGTTAACGGCTATAAAATAAGGCCCGGCATTGCTGATTTGTATGGGGCAACTATGCTTCCCGGTGGGATTAATTTTACGATTTATTCCAACGGTGCGACATCTATTGCGCTTCTTTTGTATCACAGAAATGATAAGGAGCCTTTTGTGACGATTCCTTTCCCTGAGAGCTACAAGATAGGAAAGGTTTATTCAATGATCGTTTTTGGACTGGACATTGAGAACCTTGAATATTGTTATAGCGTGGATGGGCCTTGGGATCCTGATAAAGGGCTTCTTTTTGACAAGGAAAATACATTGCTCGATCCTTTTGCAAAAGCGGTATCCGGACAGAGAATATGGGGCGAAAACCTCACTTCAGGTACATATAGGGCGAGAGTGGTAAGGCAGAATTTTGCGTGGGATGATGTGTCGAGCCTTGGAACTCCCATGTGCGACACGATAATCTACGAGATGCATGTAAGAGGCTTTACGATGGATGAATCATCAGGCGTAAAGTGTAGAGGAACATTTGAAGGAATTACCGAGAAAGCGGATTATCTCGAAGCACTTGGGATCACGGCTGTTGAACTGATGCCTATTTTTGAGTTTGATGAGACTCGTGATATGCGAGTTGCAAACGGAAGGATACTTCTTGATTATTGGGGATACAATACCACGGCTTTTTTTGCTCCCAATACGAGTTATTCGCATGAAGCCGAGCACAACAAGGAAGGTGTTGAGCTTAAATATATGATAAAAGAGCTCAAGAAGAGGCATATAGAAGTTATCCTTGATGTTGTATTTAACCATACGGCGGAGGGCAATGAATACGGGCCTTTTATCTCGTTTAAAGGCTTTGACAATAATATTTATTATCTGCTTACACCTGACGGAAAGTATTATAATTTTAGCGGATGCGGCAACACTATGAACTGTAATCATCCTATGGTTCAGGAGTATATTGTTTCGTGCCTTCGCTATTGGGTGGAAGAGTACAGAGTTGACGGTTTCAGATTCGATCTTGCAAGTATCCTTGGACGAGATCAGGACGGCGCACCTATGGAGAGACCGCCGCTTATTCAGAGAATTGCTTACGATCCCATCTTGGGAAATGTCAAGCTTATTGCCGAAGCGTGGGATGCCGGCGGAATGTACCAGGTAGGTAGTTTTCCTTCGTGGAAGCGCTGGGCAGAGTGGAACGGTAAGTACAGAGATGACATAAGATCGTATCTTAAAGGCGATATTTGGGCTGCTCCGGAGGCTGTTAAGAGAATTACAGGCTCCATGGATTTGTATGGCGGATCGTATATGGGATATGAGTCCTCTGTTAACTTTATAAATTGTCATGACGGATTTACACTTTACGATCTTTATGCATATAATAACAAGCATAATGAAGATAACGGCTGGAACAATACGGACGGCGCAAACGATAACAGGAGCTGGAATTGCGGATATGAAGGTGATACCGATGATCCCGGCGTTCTTGACCTGCGATTCAGGATGATGCGAAATGCTGTGACTGTTCTTATGTGCAGCCGAGGAACTCCCATGATCTATGCGGGAGATGAATTTGGCAATTCGCAGTTTGGCAATAACAATGCGTATTGTCAGGATAATGAAATATCATGGCTTAACTGGAATCTTCTTGAAAAGAATAAAGCCTTTTTCTCTTTTTACAGGAATATTGTTCAGTTTAGGAGAAAGCATGCGGCGATACGAAAAGACCTTGAGAGAGCTAAATGCGGCTTGCCCTTTGTGTCTGTTCATACAGAGAATCCGGACAACGGAAATATCACAAAGGACTCAAAGGTTATATGCGTGCGTTTTGCCGGCTTTGATGAAAAGAAGGGCCGTGATGACATAGTATATCTTGCGATAAATGCTTATTGGGAAGATATACAGATAATGCTTCCAAATCCGCCAAGTGGTGCGTATTGGGGGCTCTGCGTTGACACAGGAGGCGATGAGGAAGGTAAGTTCTACTTTAACAGACCAAAGCCTCTTACATGGAGAAATAAAACTTTGAAAGCTAGGAGTGTCAGCGTATTCATAGCTTCATACGGAGTTGAATATGGCAATCAATGATGAGCGTACAGATGCAAATTTTATAGTGGGGGGTTATGACTTCTTGTCTGAACTTGATGCTCAGAAGGCGTCTTTGGATCTGTCCAAGATAAAAGTTCTGGAAGAGCGTGTGAAGGCAAGCAGACCCAATGATATAAAGGCTGTATACGAAAAGGCTATAGAGAATAAAATATTTAAGTCCCCTATAGGATGGCAGTATCTTGCAAGACTTAGGGAAAAACTATATGCGAGCGGCTTTTCGGAGGAAGAACTTATTCCTATACCGATACCGGTCAGTCTTACAAGGCATTCTGCTTTTGAAAATCTGTCGATCCAGCAAAGGATCAAACCTGATGCAAGGGACAGCAAAGCAGAATTTAAGAGATTATTCCCATATATTCTAAATATCTTTTTACTGATAATTGTAATTGCAATGTTCATTATCGCATCGACCGGTGACAGCGATAATATTTTGAATTACAAGAGGAATGTGACAAACCGTTACTCTTCGTGGGAGCAGGATCTTACGCAGAGGGAAAAAGTAATTCGTGAAGCAGAAAAAAAACTTGGCATTGAAAGCTCTGAGGGTTATTATGATGATGCGAACAATGACTAGGTTAGGAGGAAAGTCAGAGTGGATGATTTAAAGATTTTGGTTGTTGATGACGAGAGCAGAATGAGAAAGCTTGTCAAAGACTTTTTGATAAAGGATGGCTATATCGTAATTGAGGCCGGTGACGGCCAGCAAGCGCTTGATATTTTTTATGAGGACAAAGAGATTTCTCTTATTATTCTTGATGTTATGATGCCTAACAGAGACGGCTGGGAAGTCTGCAGAGAGATCAGGAAAAATTCCAAGGTGCCCATCATAATGCTTACCGCAAAATCGGAAGAACGCGATGAGCTTCTCGGATTTGAGCTTGGTGTTGATGAATACATATCAAAACCTTTCAGTCCCAAGATTCTTGCAGCCAGAGTTTCGGCTATTTTGCGAAGAGCCAATATTGTGACAACCAACGAAGTAATGGAAGAGGGCGGCATTACAATTAACAAAGTCGCTCACAGCGTTACGGTTGACGGCAAAGATATTGAGCTTAGCTATAAGGAATTCGAACTGTTATCATTCTTCTTCGAGAACAAGGGCGTTGCTCTTTCCAGAGAGAAGATTCTTAATAATGTGTGGAACTATGACTATTTTGGTGACGCACGTACTATCGATACACATGTAAAAAAACTTCGCGGAAAGCTCGGAAATAAGGGCGATATGATAAAGAC
Organism: Butyrivibrio sp. AE2005; assembly: GCF_000686965.1. Lineage (NCBI taxonomy): Bacteria > Bacillati > Bacillota > Clostridia > Lachnospirales > Lachnospiraceae > Butyrivibrio > Butyrivibrio sp. AE2005. Next base: position 3,999 of record NZ_JMMD01000036.1, on the reverse strand, counting down.
TATTTGGGGAATGGGTTACAAGTTTGAAACAGACTGAGACTTCTATCGATAAAAAAATGAAGACACATTCCGTGCGCGCAGAGATCAGTGCAGTATTCATTTTAACGATGCTGGTGACCTTTGGATTGTGGTTTATCATAAACGTTATTTTTCTTGAGCGATTCTATGTGCAAAAGAAAAAAGAGAATATTATCGAAGCTTATGAGCTTGTTGTGAGCGCCATAGCCGATGACAATATTGAATCTTTTGAATTTGAGCGCAACATGCGCCTTATTTGTGAAAGATATAATATTGATATGGTAGTTTGTGATAATGAAACAAAGGTTATCAAGAGCGTTTCGAGCAACAGCCAGCTGGTCAATGTCCTGGTTGATTGTTTGATGCAGTCTATGAAACCTGCGCCTATCAAAAAAACGGTCGAAGAAGACCATTTTGTGTTGAGTCAGGGGACTTACGACGGAAACGGATACACTCTTCAGAAGAGTATAGATAACGGTAACAACAGCGAATATATCGACATTTGGGGAACGGCAAAAAGGGCCGACGGCATAAATCTAAATGTCGTTTTCATTCGTTCGAAAATGGAGAGTATCGAAGACAGCGTTGCAATCTCCAATAAATTCATGGCATATGTCGGTGTTGTCGCACTTTGTATCGGCTCAATGCTTGTTCTTATTATATCCAAGAAAGTTACGGCTCCGATCAAGAAGCTATATCTTATTTCCGATGAGATGAAAAAGCTTAATTTTGAAGCCAAGTACGAAAATAACAGTGATTATAAAAATGAGATAGATGTTCTCGGGAAGAATATGAATGAACTGTCCGAAACGCTTGAAACATCTATCAAAGATCTTAAGAATGCCAATATCGCACTCAAGCATGATATTGCCAAGAAGGAACAAATAGATGAGATGCGAAAGGAATTTCTTTCGAACGTATCTCATGAACTTAAGACTCCCATTGCACTTATTCAAGGGTATGCCGAGGGTCTTAAGGAAGGCATAAACGATGATGAGGAGAACAGGAATTTTTACTGTGAAGTTATCATGGATGAGGCATCCAAGATGAATATTATGGTAAAAAAGCTCCTTACGCTCAACCAGCTTGAGTTTGGTAACGACAGTGCGAATATGGAGCGCTTTGATATAGTTGAGATGGTGAAGAACTATATCAGATCTGCAGATCTTTTGGCTAAACAGAAGGATGTAACCGTAAAGTTTGGCGAATATCATCCGATATTTGTATGGGGAGATGAGTTCAAGATCGAAGAAGTTCTCCAGAATTATTACAGTAACGCGATCAATCATGTTAGCGGTGATAAAATAATAGAGATAAAGCTTGTTCACAAAGACGGCAAAGTCAGAGTATCCGTATTTAACACGGGAGAACCTATTCCGAAGGAAAATATCGATTTTATCTGGGATAAGTTCTATAAGGTTGATAAAGCCAGAACAAGAGAATACGGTGGAAGCGGTGTGGGCCTTTCCATTGTTAAAGCAATAATGGAAAGCATGCAGCAGGACTACGGCGTGATCAACTACGCGAACGGCGTTGAGTTCTATTTTGAACTTGAAACTAAATGACAAAAGAGGATGACTTTATGCGTTTGAAAAAGTATTTTGTGCCGGCATTTATGATAGGAATGGTTATGGCTCTGACCGGATGCGGGGAAGCGTTTCCTTCGCTCACGGCTGAAGAATACGACCAGACTGTTGAATATGCCGTAGGTCTATTAATGAAATACTCAAGGAACGAACAGGCTAAGCTTACGTATGTTGATGTGAATTATGAGAAAAAGCGCAGGGAAGCTAAGGCTATGGAACTTGCCAAAGCTGAGGAAAACAGTTCACATTTAACACCCGGTCCTTATCAGAATGAGTATGAGGATGACGAAATAAGCGCAGATGTATCATCTTCCGGAAGTGAAGCTTCTACCGGTGCAAGCGATACTGATGAAGCGGGCAAAGACAGCAGTTCATCGGAAAGTTCTGAAGAAAGTTCAAAGGAGAGTTCCGAAAATGCTTCTAAGGACAAATCCGGGGAAGGCTCAAAGAGCACTTCTTCAGGCGCGGGTGAAACCGGTACGATAACCCTTTCTGCCGATAATACACAGGAAATACTGAATGACATCTTTTTGTCTTATCAGGGATATTCCGTTTCGAGTACATATCCTGAGAGTTCCAAGAGCTATGTTATTAACGCGGATAAGGGCAAAAAACTACTTGTTCTGAGGTTTGACCTCTATAATGCGTCTAATTCCGCAAAAGACGTAAATATGCTCAAATTGGATCTTTTATTCCAGATAATACTAAACGGTAAGAATATAGGCTATTCTTCGGTTACATTCTTGCCAAATGACCTTACTTCATACGTTGGAACGATAGATTCCAGGGCGCATGAGAGCCTTGCCATACTTACGCAGATCGATGAAAAAAATGCATCCAATGTCGATACTCTGGGACTTATTATGACAAAGGACGGTAAGGATCAGAAAATCAATTTAAGATAAGCAACATATTTATGAACGCGTTACGGCGGCACTTTTTCGTAATGAAAGGTGCCGCTTTTTGAATTCGACAGGAACTAAACAATAAAACAACTTACGACAGGAGAGGGATATGATCAGAATAGTTTCAGACAGCACATGTGATCTTTCAAAAGAAATCGTTGATAAGTATGGGATAGTTATAGTGCCCTTGTATGTAAGGCTCGGTAATGAGGAAAAGAAAGACGGAGTAGATATCACTCCCGAAGAGATATACAAGTGGTCGAATGAAACAGGAGAGACGCCAAAGACCGCAGCTCCTTCGGTTTCGGATTATATGAATGTATTTAGCGATAATTCGGAGGATGAGTATATTGTCTTTACGATATCCGCGTCTATGTCCGCAAGCAACAACAATTGCAGGCTTGCAGTCCGAGAACTTGAAATTGAAGACAGGGTGAAAATAATTGATTCGGCTAATCTTTCTACAGGAATCGGGCTTTTGGTCATGGAAGCCGTGGATCAAGCCAATATGGGAAAAAATCTCTCGGAGATTGCAGAGTATATTGAAGAAGTGAAGGGCAGAGTCAGAGCCAGCTTCGTTATAGAAACCCTTACTTTCCTGCACAGGGGAGGAAGGTGTTCGGGAATTGCCGCTCTTTTGGGAAACACGCTTAAACTACATCCCAAGATCGTTGTGTCCGGTGGCACTATGAGACCCGACAAGAAGTATAGGGGAAGCGCAGATAAGTGCATCATGAATTATGTTAAAGACATGGAAGATGAGCTTAGGAAGGCGAAAAAAGACAGAGTTTTTATCACGCATTCAGGCTGTGACAGGGATAAAGTAGAGGAAGTACGAAGTTTTTTGGAAAAATTAGGAATTTTCCTTGACATAATTGAGACGCGAGCCGGAAGCGTCGTCTCATCCCACTGCGGCCCAGGAACCATGGGCGTTCTGTTTATTGTTGAGTCATGAAGCACTCACGAGAAGTGACGTTTTTATGTTAGATGCATTTACGTAATGCAGAAAATGTCATTTTTTCGCAAAAAAAATTGAAAAAAGGTGTTGACATTAAATATAGCGGGTGATATATTTATATTCGTTGCTGATGCAGACAACACTGCAAACGCAGTACTGGAGCGGGTTTTAGGCTCCTTGTACCTTGACAAATAAACAGTAATGCAACCCTGAAAGATTCCAAGAGAATAATTCAGAAAAATGTAAATTAACGGACAGAACGAAAAGCCAAGCTTAAGTTCTTAGCCGGATTAAACTTTTAAACGTGAGAGTTCGATCCTGGCTCAGGATGAACGCTGGCGGCGTGCCTAACACATGCAAGTCGAACGGAGATTTAACGCTGATGAAGCTTCGGCAGATTCTTGTTAAATCTTAGTGGCGGACGGGTGAGTAACGCGTGGGCAACCTGCCTCATACTGGGGGATAACAGCTGGAAACGACTGTTAATACCGCATAAGCGCACGGTATCGCATGATACAGTGTGAAAAACTCC
>NZ_JMMD01000035.1:0-22210 GCF_000686965.1 Butyrivibrio sp. AE2005 | reverse complement strand
TCAAAAAGGTCTGTATCCTTAAAGCGTCTTGTATAGTTCTTTCCAAAAGTTGAAAAGTGTGGGACAGGCTCGTTAAGCTCTAAGCCCAGGAACCATCTGTATGCAACGTTGACTTCTATTTCCTTGATAGTTTGTCGCATGCTGCGAATTCCGTATAGATACTGAATGAAAGGGATTTTAATGAGTGTGACAGGATCCATGCTGGGCCTGCCCATATCTGATGAATACTTATCTTCAACAAGGTCATATATGAATGACCAGTCAATTGCTTTATCAATAAGCCTGAGCATGTGATCCTGAGGTACCAGATCATCCATGCTCACAAACTGCATCTGTTCACGCTTTCTTTCGGTATTAGAAGTCATCATAAAGGCTATCCCCATCCCCAACTTTGATACTTCTATTATACCATAAAAAGTGCCTCAATCTCAGATAAATACTGGACTTGTGGCACTTATGCGCAAGAAAAATCCGCGGCATCGCCGCGGACTTTGTCTACAGTCTGAAAGGGGCATGCAATTTGCATGCCCCTTTCATAAATCATACTATTCACAATATTAGTTTGTGATTGTCTCTTCTGTCTCTTTATCGAAGATGTGGATCTTCTCAACATCAAATGCGAATTTAACCTTATCGCCGGGTCTTGCTGTTGTACGAGAATCAACTCTTGCAGTGATAGGGAACTGATCAAGATCAAAGTACAGATAAACTTCTGCACCAAGAAGCTCGTATACGTTGATTGTTGACTCAAATACAGCCTTAGATGTGCTGACAACTACCTCTGAATCATCAACATCCTCAGGACGGATACCGAATGTTACAGTCTTTCCTGCGTAACCACCCTCGATAACCTTCTTAGCCTTTGCAGGAGGAAGCTCAATAAGCTGATCTGCTACTCTGAGGCTTGCTGTGTCACCTGAAACTACAACTTCAGCATCGATGAAGTTCATCTGAGGTGATCCCATGAATCCTGCAACGAAGAGGTTAGCGGGCTTCTCATAGAGGTTCTGAGGTGTGTCAACCTGCTGAATGAGACCGTCCTTCATAACTACGATTCTTGTACCAAGAGTCATAGCCTCTGTCTGGTCATGTGTAACGTAGATGATTGTTGTGCCAAGTCTCTGGTGAAGCTTAGCGATCTCTGTTCTCATCTGTACACGGAGCTTAGCATCAAGGTTTGAAAGAGGCTCGTCCATAAGGAATACCTTAGGATTACGAACGATAGCACGTCCCATAGCAACACGCTGTCTCTGTCCACCGGAAAGAGCCTTAGGCTTACGATCAAGGAGTTTGTCAAGATCAAGGATCTTAGCTGCCTCTTTAACCATCTTATCTATTTCAGGCTTCGGAACCTTTCTGAGCTTAAGTCCGAATGCCATGTTATCATATACTGTCATATGCGGATACAGAGCGTAGTTCTGGAATACCATCGCAATATCTCTGTCCTTGGGCTCTACATCATTAACTACTCTGTCACCGATCTTAAGAGTACCTGATGTGATATCCTCAAGTCCTGCAATCATACGAAGAGTTGTTGACTTTCCGCATCCTGAAGGTCCTACGAAAATAATAAATTCTTTATCCTCAATCTGAAGGTTGAAGTTTTTAACAGCTTCAAACTTGTTGGGATATACTTTGCATACATTCTCAAGTGATAAACTTGCCATAACCTTAAATTCCTCCTAATTCATTACATAGCTTATGATAGAACTTAGTATAGCTTTGGCTCACTTTATTTACTATTCACTAATTCCACAAAATTTTTATAATACATTGGCCAATGTGCTCATTGACCTCAAAATACATTTCCAATTCCGTAATGTTGACGAATATTTTTAAAAATCCATATGCAACTTGCTAATTATTCACCTTTTTCTTCTTCATCAAGCTCGTCGAGTTTTCTGATAGCGGCGTTCATCTCCTCTTCTTCGGAAACCTCTTCTTCTTTGGGCTCGAATCTCTTGAAAGTAGGATTATAAAGAACCGCACAAAGATACGCAGGGCCCGCTATTCCCACAAGTACATAAATGGGAATAAATTTCATGTCAAAGAAATAAGCAAGAAGAATCGGAAGAAGCGAAACAAACGCCATTCCCAAAGATCTTGGAAGCGCGATTATCGTCAATATGAATGCATTCTTTATCGTCTTCACAATAGTGTTTTCAAATTTTGACTGGAGCGGGAAAACATAAAGTCCCACCATATACAAAAAGACGAACATTGCAAACACAACATATCTGTAGAATCCGCCTCTGCTTCTGAGGATAAGGAAATCAAGAATAAGCATTCCGCCCACAAAAAACTTTATAACCTGAAGAACTATTCCCTGTTTAAAGTTTTCCTTGAACGATTTAAAGAATGTCTTCGTCACATAGCTGTCTTCTTCTCTGACCATCTTCAAAAGAACGTAATGCATAGCAGTGCATGCAGGGCCACATATTGCAGACAACGGAATTCCTATTATCCACGACCACATTACCGCTGCTACAAAAACATCATAACTAAACTGTCCACCCTCTGTCATAAGCGGTGAAACAGCCGGTCCCAAGATCATTACCTGCTCGATCATAAGCGGAACAGCAAATAACAGTGTCAATATGTTGAGCCACATTACATCGGCAAGTCTTGTAAGTCCAGCCACAAAGGGGCTGTCTAAACTAAAAAATTTTCCCATTTTTCATAACCTCAATTCCATCGGTGTGAATTTTATTCCGTCGGCAACCGTCTCTTTATGCGTGTCTCTAAATCCCAGTCTGTGATAAAAATCGATCGCATACGGTGATGCATTGACTGTGAGTTTGTCTATCCCCTCTTCAGTCAAAACATAATCAGAAACAAATTTAATAAGGGCACTACCAATTCCATTGTAATGGTAGTCCCCATCAACAAACAATAGCGATATGTGTGATTTTTCCCTTATTGTGAGCATTCCCAGGCATTTATTGCCATATACCGCAACAAACAACTGATAATGCCCTGCTACAAACATCTTGTGAAGATTCTCATCCGTCACAAAGTTACGAAAATTACCTATACCCTCTACTGAATAATCAGGGGCGTCAAACTTGGCGAAAGTTTCCCACGCAAGTTTCATCGCCCCTTCCCAATCAGAATTGTATGCACATCTAACGATCACTTTTGATGTATCAATTATCACTGCTCAACACTTTCTTGATCCAATCCAGCTGATCTGCAAATACTTTTTCTCTTCCGATTTCCTGTTGAAGTTCATGACGGAATCCGTCATAAATCTTTATATCAACATTCTTCATCTGTAATTGAAGCCTGTAAATATCGTAAAGTCTCTTGAGTGCCTCTCCGTAGCCACACACAGGATCTTCGCTTCCGCCGGTTATAAGCACGGGAAGAGTTTTCGGAATATCTTCCATCCTGTCCTCATCCTGTATTCTCTTTAACAGCTCAGCCATTGTCTTAAATCCATTAAGTGTAAAAATAAAGTTGCACGCAGGATCTGCGATATATTTTTTTATACTCTCTTCGTTATGTGATAACCAGTCAAAAGGTGTGGCAGGTTTCTCAATCTTCCTCAGATATCCCTTGAAGGCCATATCATTAATCATCTTCGAGCGATGCTTTTCACCGAAAAAGAACTGCAACAAGGATACCCAGAAATTCATCGCACCGAGTGTACCTCTTGTAGTGTACGCTGTTCCCTGGATTATCGCACCTTTTATTCCTGTTCCGTATCGTGTCATATACTCTCTGGCTATAAATGAACCAAAGCTGTGACCAAGGATAAATACCGGAACTCCCGGAAATTCTTCCTGTGTCATCTTCTTTAATCTATGCGCATCGCGCACCAAAACCGTTGCGGGATCGTTCTTACAAAAATATCCGTAAATACTGCCGAGTGGATTAACCGACTTACCATGGCCCAGATTATCATTACCTATAACCATTATGCCGTTCTCTGCCATAAAACGGGCATATTCATCATAGCGGTCGGTATATTCCTGCATCCCGTGAATAACCTGGAGAATTGCAATCGGCTGTCCCTCGGGAATCCATCTTACTGCGTTAAGCATGGTCTGTCTGTCACGTGATTTGTAAGTCAGTTCCTCTTTACGTACCATAAGAAATCCCTCCCAACGTGTGTGGTTTTACATTTTATGATATACGAATTTCCGATTATTAAACACCTATATCATATTTATATGATAACACGAATCCCTATTAAATTATCAACAGATTTCTGCTCCCGAAGGCATTGTTTTTTCAGGTGTCATAAGTGCAAGATTGCCTTCCGCATCCTCCGCACAAAGGAGCATTCCTTCCGACATAACGCCTGCAAGCTTTGCGGGCTTAAGATTCACAAGTACCATTACCTTCTTGCCTACCATCTCCTCAGGAGAATAATACTTTCTGATACCTGATACAATCTGCTTTACCTGGCTTCCGATCTTAACCTGTGAGCAAAGAAGCTTTTTGGATTTTGCAACCGCCTCACACTTTATGATCTCGCCAACCTGGAACTGCATAGCTCCGAACTGTTCGTATGTAATCTCATCCTTTGCAGGGATATCGATAACTGCTTCGTCAGCATCACCTGCTGTTTTTGCAGGAGCGGGAGCAAGACCTGCTTTTGCAAGGTTCTCTGCAGCCTTTCTCTGAGCTTCTTCATACTCAGCCTTCTGCTTCTTTGTTATCTCTGCAGCTTTCTCAAGAACATCCTTGAGATCCTTGCGGGCAAAAAGCATTTCAGGATTCTCTGAAACCTTTGTTCCGTTCTTGTACAATCCGAACTTATTAAGAGTATCAAAATCTCTGTCAGCCGCATTGATCTGCTTCTTGATCTTAGCAGCAGTCTCAGGCATAAACGGATCAAGGAGAGCCGCACCGATTGAGATAGCCTCAACAAGGTTATAAAGAACAGTTGAAAGTCTGTCCTTCTTGCTCTCATCCTTTCCGAGGATCCAAGGCTCAGTCTCATCTATATATTTGTTGCATCTCTTAAAGAGTGTAAAGATCTCTGTAAGTGCATCTGCAACACGAAGCTCGTCCATCTTTGCTTCAACCTTATCGTAGCAGCCTGTAACAACTGCCTTAAGGTCATCGTCAACAGCCTCTTTCACACCCTTATCGGCCAATACTCCGCCAAGATATTTGTTACTCATTGCGATAGTACGGTTTACAAGGTTACCGAGCGTGTTTGCGAGGTCTGAATTAAATCTCTCAACGAGAAGGTCCCATGTGATAACACCGTCGTTTTCAAAAGGCATCTCATGAAGGACGAAGTATCTTACGGGATCGACTCCGAATAAGCTTACAAGGTCATCGGCGTAGATAACGTTTCCTTTTGACTTACTCATCTTCTCGCCGCCCTGCAAGAGCCATGGATGGCCAAAAATCTGCTTAGGAAGAGGCTCTCCGAGTGCCATAAGGAAAATAGGCCAATAAATTGTATGGAAGCGAATAATATCTTTTCCGATAAGATGAAGATCAGCGGGCCACCACTTCTTGTACTCTTCTGAGCTGTTGCCCTCTGCATCGTATCCGATACCTGTTATATAGTTTGAAAGTGCATCAAGCCACACATATACAACATGCTTATCATCAAAGTCTACGGGAATTCCCCACTTAAATGATGTTCTTGATACGCACAGATCCTGAAGTCCGGGAAGAAGGAAGTTGTTCATCATCTCATTCTTTCTGGAAACAGGCTGAATGAATTCAGGATGTGTGTTGATGTGCTCAATAAGTCTGTCAGCATATTTGCTCATTTTGAAGAAGTATGCTTCTTCTTCTGCAGGATGAACTTCGCCGCCACACTCGGGACACTTACCGTCAACGAGCTGTCCCTCTGTATAGAAGGCCTCACACTCTGTACAGTACATTCCCTTGTAAGATCCCTTATAGATATCTCCCTGATCGTAGAATCTCTTAAAGATCTTCTGAACCTGCTTAACGTGGTCTTCGTCTGTTGTACGGATAAATCTGTCATAAGATGTATCCATGAGGTTCCAAAGTCCCTTGATAGTATCTGAAACTCCGTCAACGAACTCTTTAGGAGAATTGCATCCTGCTTCGATAGCTCTTGTCTCTATCTTCTGACCGTGCTCATCAGATCCTGTCTGAAAATGAACATCAAATCCGTCTCTTCTCTTATATCTTGCTATAGCATCTGCAAGAACGATCTCATAACTGTTTCCGATATGAGGCTTACCCGATGTATACGCGATTGCTGTAGTTATATAGTACTTTCCCTTATTCTGCATTCTATTCATTCCTTCCTGATATATTACCAACAGAGCAACTCATATCCCGTTTCGGTCACAAGAAGTTCCACTTCCCACTGTGCCGAAGGCTTTAAGTCTGCTGTATAAACTGTCCACTCGTTTTCTTCATCACAAAAGATCTCATCTGTTCCCATGTTCACCATAGGCTCTATCGTAAATACCATACCGGGAACCATTATCATACCGGTTCCCGGTTTGCTGACATAACTTACAAAAGGTTCCTCGTGGAAACCATTTCCGCAACCATGTCCGCCAATCTCTTTTACGACAGTATATCCGTTATCAAGAGCATGCTGATGTACGGCGTGTCCCATATCTCCGATAGGAGTCCATGGAATTACCGCTTTGAGGCCCACTTCAAGGCACTCTTTTGTAACATCGACAAGTCTCTTCTTTTCCGGGGATACATTTCCTATGCAAAACATTCGCGAAGAATCAGAGTAATATCCGTCAAGAATTGTTGAACAATCGACATTTATTATATCTCCGTCCTGCAAGATCACATCCTCAGACGGGATTCCATGGCAAACTTCTTCATTTATTGAAGTGCATACGCTCTTAGGGAATCCCTCGTAATTAAGATCAGCCGGTATTCCTCCCATCTTAGTGGTTGTTTTATATACGATGTCGTCGATTTCCTGAGTTGTCATTCCTGCACGTATCTTATCACCGATCTCATCAAGTACAGCCATATTTATGACCGCACTCTTTTTTATTCCTTCAATATCTTTTTCAGTTTTTAACAGGTCTCTGGAAGGAATCCTGAAACCTTTATGTTCAAGTGCAATAAGCTTATCATCAAATGCGGCGTGACATGCTTTATATTTTTTGCCGCTTCCGCACCAACACGGATCGTTTCTTTCTAGTCTTTTATACATTCTATGCCTTCTTACCTCTTCTTAATTTAACAAATATAGTATGCCTTTTCGCCTCCCAAATGTCAATTAACGCCACAGACACTTATCCTTTCCGTGCCTGTGGCGTCTTATAATTATTATTTTAAATTATTTACTTCTCTGGCAGCTCTTATCGGCTCATAATCTTCAGGATCCGCCGCCACATATCCTTCATGTTTGTAAAAAGACAATACTTTCTTGCCTTCCTCTGTGTTACCGATATTTATAAATGCCTGCTGAATGGCTTCCTTTAACGATTCATCCATTACAGTCGCTGTCTTGCTGACGCAAACGGTATCATTATAAATTCCGCTTGTGACGCCGATAACAGCCGTTTCATCCCAGATATTAAAAGGTCTTCCGTATTTACTGCGCCACCTGTCTTCAAAATCGCGCCTTGCATCAGCATATATGCATATAACATCAAGAGCTTCAGATGCCAGTCCCTCAAATGCCGTACTGTATGTATCAACTTCAGTTACATATTTGAGGTTGGTGATCTTTTTATTATATTTCTCTTTCAACCAAAGAGACGGATACAAATATCCGGCGGGTGACGTGGAATTCATTACTCCCCATCTGAGCATATTGAGTTCTTCCCATGTAAGCGGCTCCCCGTTATTTACTTTTTCCGCCATGGCCTGTCCCTTTGCCGATGGACCTGCCAAAATAAGCGCTCTGTAATATGTTACCGTTTTATCCGTTGTAGATGTCGGTGTATTGTCATTCCACACTCTGGGTTCGTCACTTTCAATCGACAATCCTTTCCTGAGTGCCGTCAGAATAACATCGCAATACTCCTCATATAGTACGTAAGTTGCTCCGGGAACAAAGCCTATATCAACTTCCCCGATAGCGAGTTTTCTGCCTATCATTTCATATGAAGATCCTACTTCCACTTCTACATCCCTGACATAATAGCCCTGCTTTATCATTTCGCTCTTGAACATGTTCTTGAGCGCATCGCTTGAACCAAGAATTTCTTCCTCATCAACCGATTTAACAAAACCTATAGTAAGCCTTTGAACAGACTTCTCCGCTCGTTGTGACGGCGATGCACAACTACATCCAACTAACGTAGTCAGACATAAAAAAACAGCAACAGCTAACGAAGTAAATTTCCTCATAACGCCTCCACACCATGATAGAAATATGGTATTTTTTGGAAAAAAAGGCTCATGCGCTATGCACATGAGCCCACTTGCAGCTTATACTGAAATTGTATTTTATTTATGCTTTTTTGTCAATGTGTGGGTTGTTATTCCGATAATATCTTCCTGAATTTTATAATATTTTCAGAAATATTGCCCTTAAAAATACCTGAACCGGATACAATCACATTCGCACCAGCCTCCAATATTTCCTCTACATTATCGATGTATACTCCGCCGTCCACCTGAATATCAACATCAAGCTTTCTTTCATCAATGAGCTTTCTGAGCTCCCTGACTTTATCGAGACTTTCAGGTATCAGCTTTTGTCCGCCAAATCCCGGTTCAACCGTCATGACAAGAACCATCTCAACCTTCTCAAGATAGGGCAGGACTGCTTCTATGGGAGTTCCCGGTTTAATTGCTATGCCGGCTCTTTTCCCATATTTATGTATCTCGTCAATGACCGCTTCGGGATCATCGGTAGCCTCCTGATGAAAAGTTACGGAGTCTGCCCCAACGTCCACAAAGTCCTTTATGTAACGTATCGGGTCCACTATCATCAAATGCACATCAAAAAGCTTATCGGTTATCCCTCTTATGCTCTTAACTATCGGCATTCCATACGAAATAGAAGGAACAAACATTCCATCCATGACATCAATATGTATGTAGTGGGTGCCAGCCTTATCGACTTCTTCGATCTGCGATCCCAGTCGTGTAAAATCTGCTGACAGAATTGAAGAACTCAATATATTCATTATTTAAGAAATTCCTTTACTGAAGCATATACTCCATCTGCATCAAGACCATACTTGTGTACAAGTTCACCTGCTGTTCCCGACTCACCATACTTATCCTGCATTCCGAGTTTCTTAACAGGAGTAGGTGCGCTCTCTGAAAGTGCATCACTAACCGCGCTTCCGAGTCCGCCGATAACAGAGTGCTCTTCAACAGTTACAACCTTGCCGGTCTTCTTTGCTGAAGCGATAACAAGTTCCTTATCAAGAGGTTTGATAGTACAGATATTGATAACCTCTGCGGAAATTCCGTCAGCAGCAAGCTTCTCAGCTGCACCGATTGCTGAATCAACGCAGATACCTGTTGCAATAATAGTTACATCGGTACCTTCTTTGATAACAGAACCCTTACCGATTTCAAACTTGTAATCGGGTCTGTCGTTGATGATACTGCATGCAGCACGTCCGAATCTGATGTAAACAGGTCCTTCATGCTCAAGAGCTGCGCGAACGCAAGCCTTTGCTTCAATATCATCTGCAGGACACATAACAACCATTCCGGGGATAACACTCATAAGAGCGAAATCTTCATTACACTGATGGCTGGCTCCGTCCTCACCTACTGTGATTCCGGCATGTGTTCCGCCAATTTTTACATTAAGATGGGGATATCCCACTGAGTTACGTACCTGCTCAAATGCACGTCCTGCAGCGAACATGGCAAAAGAACTAACAAAAGGAATCTTTCCTGTTGTTGCAAGTCCTGCTGCGATTCCCATCATATTACACTCTGCGATACCGCAATCTATATGTCTCTCAGGAAATTTTTTCTGAAAAACAGCAGTCTTGGTTGATGCTGCAAGATCCGCATCCAAAACTACGAGATTTGGAAACTCATCACCAAGCTCCGCAAGAGCATTACCATAACTTTCTCTTGTTGCAATCTTCTTTACTTCGCTCATAGTGCTGCACCTATCCTTTCCAATTCTTCCATAGCCTGCTTGTACTCGTCGTCGTTAGGAGCTTTTCCGTGCCATCCTGCCTGGTTCTCCATGAATGAAACGCCTTTACCCTTAACAGTGTGCGCTATGATCGCTGTGGGCATACCCTTTGTTTTCTTAGCCTCTTCAAAAGCTGCCTTGATCTCATCAAAGTTATGTCCGTCTATATTGATAACATGGAAATTGAATGCTTCAAATTTCTTATCGATAGGATAAGGTGAACATACCTTATCTACAGGTCCGTCAATCTGAAGACCGTTGTTATCCACGATAACAACAAGGTTATCTAATTTGCGGAAACCTGCAAACATAGCTGCTTCCCATACCTGACCTTCCTGAAGCTCACCGTCGCCAAGAAGTGTATATACTCTAAAATCTTTTTTATCAAGCTTTGCAGAAAGTGCCATTCCGCAAGCTGCTGAAATACCCTGTCCAAGTGATCCGCTTGACATATCAAGTCCCGGAAGATACTGCATACTGGGATGTCCCTGAAGTCTTGAACCAAGCTTACGAAGCGTTGTCAGTTCCTCTTTAGGGAAATAACCTTTCTCTGCCATTACAGAGTAAAGTCCCGGTGCACAATGTCCCTTTGAAAGGACAAAACGATCTCTGTCCGGATCTGAAACATTTTTGGGATCTACATTCATTTCCTCAAAATACAGATATGTGAAAATATCTGTTGAAGATAAAGATCCGCCCGGATGTCCTGCTCCGGCTGCATGAAGTGCTGTTATTATACTTTTTCTTACTTCATTAGCCGTCTTTTGTAGTTCCTGATTGGTCATAGCCATATTGAATTATTTCCTTTCCGTAATATTCAAAGACAAACTGCATTTTCAATGTATCACATGCCACATTGTTTCGTCTACAGCGCAGTTTGTCTAAGTTTTATCATTGTCACTTTTTCTGCCCATAATAGGCATTTGCACCATGTTTTCTAAAATAATGCTTATCTTGAAGGTCAGACGAAATTACGCTGATCTCAGGATTTAAGAATTCGCTTCTTAATGCCATCTTTGCGACTTCTTCTTCAACGGCTGCATTGTGAACCGCTTCTGCCGCATCTTTGCCCCATGTAAAGACACCATGGTTCTGGCACAGTGTACCGGGAACCGCCATAGGATCTATACTGCGACGCTCAAACTCTGCTGCGATCGCAAGTCCTGTGTTTTTCTCATATTCAGACTCTATCTCAGCTTTTGTGAGTGCTCTTACGCAGGGAATCTCTCCGTAGAAATAATCCGCATGCGTTGTTCCGTAGCAGGGAATTCCTCTTCCTGCCTGCGCCCAGCTTGTAGCATAAGGTGAATGTGTATGTACCACACCGCCGATTTCCTTAAATGCCTTATAAAGTTCAAGATGTGTCGGAGTGTCCGATGAAGGTGAAAGCTCTCCCTCAACCTTATTTCCGTCAAGGTCCATTACAACCATATCATCGGGAGTCATCTTATCGTACTCAACTCCGCTCGGCTTTATAACAAAAAGTCCTTTTTCTCTGTCAATCTCGCTGACATTTCCCCATGTAAACAGAACGAGTCCATACTTGGGAAGAAGCATATTTGCTTCATATACTTTCTTTTTAAGTTCTTCTAACATTTCTATACCCCGTAATCTTTGTTTATCTGAGTGAATCAACCGCTGCCTTCTCAACGGCAAGTCCTGCAGAATAGTTCTTGATGAACTCATCAAAGCCTTTGACATCTTTCTCGTCAGGCTCGCATGTTTCCACGCTTACATTGGTAAATACTTTATCATTCAGATACTTCTCAAGACTCTCGCCGTCCTGCTTCTGCATCATGTAACCCGCAAGGATTGCCTGTCCCCAAGGACCGCCTTCTCCTGCAGTCTCCATAAGCTTTATTGTTGTTCCCAGAGCTGCGGCCATAGTCTTGTCTCCTGCGCCTCTTACCTTGAAGAATCCGCCCTGTCCGAAGAAGAAATCGACATTAACTTTCTCTTCTTTTATGAGAATGTCATTTCCAAGCTTAAGTGCACCGAGAGCTGTATAAAGATGTGTTCTCATGAAGTTTGAAAGATTGAATACATCGTCGGGTTTTCTGACGAAAAGAGGTCTTCCTTCATTGAATCCCGTGATGCTCTCTCCTGAGAAATAGTTGTATGCAAGAAGTCCGCCGCAATCGGGGTCTCCCTCCATAGCCTTTCTATAGAGCCCGCCATAGAGCTCGTCATCGCTGATATCCTGTCCAAATGTCTTTGCAAACTCTCTAAAAAGTGATACCCACGCGTTAAGATCGGAAGTACAGTTGTTACAATGTACCATGGCAACCTGCTCACCTGAAGGTGTTGTAACTATATCAAGCTCAGGATATGCCTTGGACAGATCATGCTCAAGTACAACCATTGAAAATACAGATGTTCCTGCAGAAATATTTCCTGTTCTCTTTGCAACAGAATTAGTCGCAACCATACCTGTTCCCGCATCTCCCTCGGGAGGACATACCGGCACGCCCTCTTTGAGCGTTCCTTCGGGATCGAGGAAAAGAGCTCCTTCTTTAGTAAGAACACCGGCACGCTCACCTGCACAAAGCACCTTAGGAAGGATGTCACGAATCTTGATTCCCGCACTCTTTACCTCCGAAAGATTATCAAAAGTATCGAGCATTCCTGCGTTGTAATCGCATGTATCGGAATCTATAGGGAACATACCCGAAGCATCGCCAATACCAAGAACTTTTTCACCCGTAAGCAAAAGATGTATATAGCCTGCAAGAGTTGTAAAGAAAGCAATCTTTCCAACGTGCTCCTCTTTGTTAAGAATTGCCTGATACAGGTGTGCAATACTCCATCTCTGCGGAATGTGGAATCCCAAAGCATCTGTAAGTTTCTCAGAGGCCTCTTCAGTTATGGTATTTCTCCAGGTTCTGAATGGAACAAGAAGATTTCCATCCTTATCAAAAGGCATGTATCCGTGCATCATAGCGGAAACACCCATAGCACCGACTGTGGTAAGTTCCTCGCCATACTTGTTCTTCACGTCCTCTTTAAGGCCTTTATAACATGCTCTTACACCTTCTTGGATGTAGTCAAGTCCATACGTCCAGATACCGTCAACAAGCTTGTTTTCCCAGCTAAATGACCCTGATGCAAGAGAATTGTACTCTTTGTCCGTAAGAACTGCCTTGATTCTGGTAGAGCCAAACTCTATTCCCAGAAACGTACTGCCTTCGGCAATTGCCTTTTTTGCGTCACTCATAACTCCTTCTCCTTTTATCATATAATTTGTAACCCTTTATTAAATAAGTCCGCTATTTCTGGAATAATAAAACAGATACTGCTGCATTATACCGTTGTACGGAGCATATTTATCAAAACTAAATCCGTTTGGATACTTAAGCTCAAGAACCCTGTTTATCCAAACATCCTTCGGAAAGGCATCAAGTCTGTGATACCCAAATAATATCTCACAGTTTGCCACCTTACCCCCAACGCCGAACAACCCCAAAAGTCCGGTCATCAGTTCCTCATCCGAGGCATTTCCCCATTCATCAAGCGCTACCGCTCCGCTTGCCACATCAAGCGCAGCCTGCCTGACATATTTATCCCTGTAACCAAGGCTACAGGATGCGAGTTTTTCATCAGATAAACCCGCTAATTCTTCAGGTGTCGGAAAAGCATAGATCTTTTCCCCGTCACCGTCTGTGGTTATTTCCCTCGATACCGCAGCACAGAGCTTTTCGATAGAAGCTTTAATGGCCGGAATGTTTTTTCTCTGGGAAATTATAAAAGAAATTAGCATTTCCCACGGATCCTGCTTTAAGATCCTTATACCCTTGCCATACTCTGCGGCATCATACAGATACCTGTCTGTATCTTTATCTATCATTTCACGGATCTTTCTGTAATCAAGACCGAGGTCGAAATAATCCTTCCAGAAGCTCTCATATTCATCCGGTTCGCAGTCAAGTTCATATTCATACTCGCCGCATTTTCTGATGAAAAGATGCTTGGAAGAAGCTGTAACCTCATACCCGTCGCCGTGCTCGTTAAATCTGAAGCACTGTCCGCTGTCTGCAATTTTTTTCAGATCAAAATCATCAAATATTTCTATCTTCATTATGTCTTATCCATACTGTCGAGGTATCCTCTGTCCCACAACATAATGTTAAGTTTCTGGGCAAGTTCCACTGCAGGTTGAGTAAAATACTGATTGGTCATTACAACACCGACCATCCTGCTGTAGTAATCTCTTCCCGCATATATTTCCTGAACCGCCTTAACTCCGATCGGCTTGTCGTAACACTTACACTGAACCGCGTAAGTTATACCGTCCTTCTCGGCAAGTATATCCGCTCCGAAATCTCCGCTTCCCTTTGTGACGGTTGCTTCGGCAAAACCGTTAGCTTTAAGAAGATCGGCGCAATAATACTCAAAATCATGCCCTTCCATCTCATCCATTGGAAGAGGCTTCATCCTGTATTTCTTAATATAGCTTACGATGAAAGCCGCAATCGCAATTATTGCCACTCCCACCGCTATATAAATATATATTTTCACCATAGGAATCTCCGCTTATTAAAGCTTCAAATCTCCCTCTTTTACCCATCCGAGCTTAACAACTCCGGCATGAATTACAGGAGCGATAATTGCAGGAAGTACGAATGAGATAAGTATAAGGCCGGCCCAATCAAATCCGGATATTGCTGTCTTGGCTCCGTCTGCGATATCCTGAACCCATCCGGTGTACACACCGATCTGTCCGACAAATCCGCAAGTACCCATTCCTGATGAAACAGGCGCTCCGTTCATCTTGAGCTTGAATAGACATGTAGCAAGAGGTCCCGTGATAGCCGATGTTACGATGGGTGCGATCCAGATTCTCGGATTCTTGATAATGTTACCCATCTGAAGCATTGATGTTCCGATACCCTGTGAAACAAGTCCGCCCCATTTATTTTCTTTAAAAGAGATCACTGCAAAACCTACCATCTGCGCACAGCATCCAGCTACCGCCGCACCGCCCGCAAGACCCGTAAGGCAAAGTGCCGCACAAATTGCTGCCGAAGATATAGGAAGTGTAAGTGCGATTCCTACTGTTACAGATACCAGTATTCCCATAAGGAATGGCTGAAGCTCTGTAGCCCACATGATAAGATTTCCAAACGCCATAGCTGCTTTTCCGAGAGCGGGAGCTATAAGCCATGAGAAGAAAACTCCGACACCTATTGTCACAAGAGGTGTTACCAGAATATCCACTTTTGTCTCTTTTGATACCGCTTTACCAAATTCTGCCGCGAGTATTGCAACAAACAAAACTGCAAGAGGACCGCCCGCACCACCGAGTGCATTTGCGGCAAATCCTACCGTTATCATTGAAAAAAGAACAAGTGGCGGGCAATGAAGCGCGTAGCCTATTGCCACAGACATTGCAGGACCGCTCATTGCAGAAGCAAGTCCGCCTACCGTATATTCCGTATCGGAAACTGTCGCAACAGTCTGCATAAGAAACGGAATATTAAACTGTTTGCCAAACGTATTTATGATAGTTCCTATGAGCAATGAACAAAAAAGTCCCTGCGCCATAGCCCCCAAAGCGTCAATTCCGTAACGCTTTAAAGAAATTTCAATGTCTTTCTTCTTCAGAAAATCTTTCACTTTTTCATCTCCTCCGCTATATACATAGCTTTTAAAAATCATTGCTATATATTTTACCATAATCCGCATATGGTTAAAATATCGGAAGAGTCATATATTTTTGCACAAAATACCCCCGCTGATTTAAAGCGGGGGTAATATTATTATAAACGATTTATTTATTTTTAACTACTGTTTTTGCGGATCCGTAGCCTGAAAGGTCACTGTATGATATTATTGTTGCTGTTCCTGATTCTCTGTCTGCAGAGCCGAACTCAGCTTTTACTGCCTTTGCACCCTTGAATTCCTGGTTTGAAAGGTTATCTGAAACATCGTTTCCACGACTCTTATCCTTGCAAGCCTCTTCGTACGCATCAGCTTTATTCTCTGCAATAAGAAGGTTCTTCTGGAACTTATTTGAAGAATCACATGCAAACTGGACAAGGAAGCATGCACCCTTCGTGTTGTATATTGTATTGTTTGTGATTACGCAGTTCTTTGCCGCACCGGTCTTCTTAGCGTCATAACCACCGATGCTTATTCCTGCCAAACCACCATTTACTACAGTATTGTTATTCACTCTGATGTCTTCAACTACAACACCTTTATGCTCTGTTGCAATCTCGATTCCAAGATCACAATTCTCAACATAGTTATCGTAAATATCTATATCTTTTCCTCCGTCAACATATATACCGTCGGCACAAGCATCATCATATGTCACGTTTTCTTTTGAGGAAATATTATAAACCACATTATTAAAGATTTTTCCGGCTCTTGCTCTATCTCTGTCATCCTTAGTTGACTTCTCAAAGCCAATTGCATCAATACCGATGTTGTCACAGTCATGCACTTTGTTATTTGAAATCTCAAATTCTTCAACATTTCCGTTTACTACAACTGCTTCACTGTTTCCAAGGCGCAGGCCGTACACCTCACAATTTGTGATAGTAATGTTCTTTGTAGGCTCCTTTAAACTTCCGTCTACAAGAATACCATGTGCATTATAATCATCTGATTTTTTTGAATACTTACATCCCATATCATGAATCTCACAGTCCTTAATTGTAACATTCTGTGAGCCTTCATCTACGCATATACCCTTTGGAGCTACACTTCCTGAAGGTTTATTTAATGTGAAACCTCTGATTTCAAGATTTTCAATAGTTACATCCGATGCGCATACATAGATCATTGAATCATCGCTAGATGTAGGAGTGATCTTTGATCCCTCAAGCACTGCGCCATCTTCACCTACAATCGTTAACCCGTCGGTCTCTACACTGATCTGTTCCTTGTATTCCCCTTTAGGAATGATGATCGTATCCCCTTCATTCGCCTTCTCGATAGCATCTTCAATAGTTTTAGCCCCTTGCGAACCAACGCGGATAGGTTCTTTTGCATTCACGGGAACAGTCCCCATATCGCTGTAGAGCGACAGACATGCAATGAATGTACATGATGCAACTAACTTAAGAATATTTTTCATTTGCATTTCCTTTTCTGTTCTCTCCTTTTCTTTTCTTTGTTGGTTGATGTGTATATTATAACGGCCTCATGAATATACTTTACCACACCTCAGTAAAAAAGTGAAGAGTTTTCTTAACATTTTTAACTTTTTCTTTGAATTAGCAGAATAGTGCATTTTCTTGATGTTCCGCTAAAGTGTTTTCCTTATTTTATCAGGTGTTGCATATTTATATTTCATAAACCGTTTACAATTGTTACTTTTTGTGTTAAAGTACTCTTGTTGTCAAAAGGAGGAATTACTCATGAAAAAGAGATTATTGGTGCTATGCCTGGCAATTTCTTTATCAACAGTATGTATGGCTTGCGGAAGCAGCTCCGAGCCGGAAACGGTCGAGGTCGCAGATCCTTCGGAATATGTAACACAAAATGATACAAGTAAAGATATTGCACCTGTTTCCGATGAAGCCCCTATAGACTCCACCGAAAGCGCAAATAACGATAATATTGATGAAGGTACGGACGATTCTTCAGGCAGCAAAGCATCCGACTTTGATTGCTCGGTATTTACCGCAGCAAATTATTCCGAAGTATGTGAATATGCCAAGAAGATTAAAGATCTTACAATTGCCGAAGACTGGAATGCAATCGGTGATATGATCTGCTATCCGGTAAAGAACCGTAACGGCAAAGTTATAAAGTCAAAAGAAGATTTTGTTAAATATGTTTCAGATACGGGCTTTGATAAATCTTATATCGATTCACTCAGCAAATGGTCTGTGGATGAAATATGGTTTGACAGCCATGGGGCCTGCGTTGATGACGGAAATATATGGTTCGAGGATTGCGATTCCGACGATACCGAATTTAAGATCTGTTCTTTCTTTGCGCTATCGGCACAATAAGTCAACGATATTTTTTTCATATATATTAAAAATCAGCAGCCGTAAATCTTGGGCTGCTGATTTTATTTTACAAAGTTAATCCCCTTAAATGACTCCATCACTTTATTATCATTAGACCTACTTTTCTCATTTCTCCTCCAAAAACTCATCCTATTCCCATACATTCGTAGCACAAGCGGATTGCCTTGCTCTTTATATCATGGAACCCTTTGCTGTTTAGCCCGACAACAATAAGAATCACCGCAAGCACTATAAAAACTGCCTGCAATGGCATCTTCTTCCTGTCAATTCTTCGTATACCTATATATATTGCATCTACGGGACAGTGCTGCATGCACTCACCGCACTGTATACACTCTCTGTCACAGACTTTTTTTACATCCATCTTACAATTTCTTACGCACGCATCACAATGAATGCATTTTGCTTCATCAACCTGTACTCCGAAGAACGAAACCGGTTGAAAAAAAGAATATATCGCACCAAGCGGACATATAAACCTGCAAAAGCCACGATAAGCAAATATGCAGATTGTAATAATTGTTAATAATAGCACGACTTTCCAGCTAAATAAAATCCCGATAAGGGAACGCAATTTCTTTTGCATAAATGTAAGTGGAATCCCTGCCTCGAGCGTGCCTGCAGGGCATATATATTTACAAAAACCGGGCGCTGAATAAAATATGGGAATCATGACTGCAAATAGGACAAGCAAAACATATTTTATACAGGTAAGCCCTCGCGTGGTCTTACTCTTTTTAAGTTTGGGTGTAGGTATCTTGTGTAAAAATTCCTGAATCATCCCAAACGGACACAAAAAGCCGCAAATAAATCTTCCGAGAAATAATCCCATAAGTAAGAGCGTTCCAAGGATGTAGTAGGGAAATTTATATCTCGAAGAGACAAGAGCAGTCTGAAGGCTCCCAAGCGGACACGAAGCAATCGCTCCGGGGCAGGAATAACAATTCAGCCCCGGAACGCAAACTCCCTTGCTGCCACCTTTCCAGATCGTTCCGTTCGCAAAGCCTTTCACGTTACAGTTATATAAAACGGCTGTAATCAGCTGCACATAGCGTCTTGAAAACTTTTTTAAATGCTCTCCAACTTTCATGTGCCCCTCATTTCTTATCACGTCAGTTCATGCACGCATCAATTGCATCCTTGTACTCTTTGTACTGAGTATCGGCATCCTGTGCACCAAGGAATGTTTTTTCTATAACGCCGTTTTTAATAATAAGAGTGTAAGGAATGCCGTCTGTAGGATATTTTGCCCCGATAGCTCCGTCTTCATCATATGCAATCGGGAACGTAAATCCCTCATCTTTTACAAGTGCATCGACAGTAGCTTTGTCTTCCTCACAGTTTACACACAGAATCGAAAGATTTGAATACTCATCTTTCTTAAGCATATCAAAAGCAGGCATCTCTCGCATGCAAGGGCCGCACCATGATGCAAAGAAATTGAGGATAACGACATCATCCTTGTGATCTGACATTTTAAACTCAGATCCGTCAACGAGCGTTGCTGTAAAATCAGGAGCCGCATCGCCTTCTTTCAATTCTCCCGCCATTTGCATATCCGAATCGTCCTGATCATCAAGACCGCTTTCATCTTCTGTATTTTCAGGTACCGCATCATCAGAGGCGGCTTCAATACTTGTTTCATTCTCTGCAGACTCTTGCTCACTCGCAGCACCGCAAGCTGTTAATGATGATAAACAAATACTAATTGCAAAAACAAAACCAAATAGCTTTTTGTATTTACTCATTATTTCGATCCTCCTTTGCTGTGTTTACTTTATCCTACATGCAGATCATTTTCAAATAAATCCTGTTCGTTTACTCCGTTACTGGAATAAAAAACTCCGTTTTCATCAGGCTCAAATGGAAGATATCCCAAGAATTCACCACTCTTTGAATTAAATCCCATAACGTTCTGCTTTATTTCACATGGATAAATTGTTTCTCCGGCCTTGGCAGTTTTAGGCGCATCTCCCGATTCATCTGTAAATGTAACATCTTTTTTCAATATCAGACCGCCGTCAGATCCCATAATAATGGGCTGAAGCTTTTCAGTCTTTTCTTCCGTTGCAAATCCGTCATCACCATATGTATAGTTCTTAGTGCCGATCCAGCTTCCAAAAATATCGTATCTCTTTGCAAGTACTATCTTATCAGCATAAATGCAATAAGTTGAAGAATCTGTTTTCTCATCGTAATTACTATCTACTCTCATATAATCATCAAGCTTATCGAGTTCTTTCATAGAACCATTGTCCCACTTATAAAGCGTTACTGTTCCGTAATATGCATCTCCATAGTTTTCCAATATAAGATAATCCGCGCCGGTTTTATGGACAAATAACGCATCTGCGCCTCCGAACACAATATCGCCATCTGCATAAACCTCAACATCTATAACCTGCTCATTTATTTTCATCTTGCAGGTTGTATCTTTAAACTCAAAAAGAAGTGTATCCTGCTTGCCATCATTTCCAAGGTCTACTTCTTTCTTTTCATTTTCTTTTAATTGCTCATAGTAGAATTCACTGTCATTAGCAGCACTGTCTGTTACATCTGCCGCTGAATCCGCCTCCGATGATGCATCCGTAGCACCGGATATTTCCACTTCGGATACTTCCGCTGTGCTCTCTTCTTGCTGTTCACCGATGCCAAGATTGCTCACATCGATTGGAGTACATCCGACAAAAAACATCGATACAAGCGGAATTGCCATACATACCATTTTACTCTTTTTCATTTTTTCTCCCTTTCTCCCTTAGGTGTGTTGGTTTTTTCTTACAATGCGGTGGGGAACTTTAATTCCGTTCCCTTAGGAATCACCTTATTTACCGACTTGGTAATACTAAGCGTAGCTCCATCCCATCCATAGGTAATCTTACCTTCAATACCTGATTGTGCCTTAAACTCAATTGTTGTATCGTTGATAAGCGGGTCGTACGCAAGCTGCCCTACTTCTTTTCCGTCTACAACTACTGTTATCGCAATTGAACCGCCTTCCATTCCTTCAGATATATCAAGCATACCGTTATCGCTCACATATGCATTATCCATGAAATATCTTTTTGGCAATTCGTAATTATCACCTTTTATGTCAGAAAGAGTCTTTGCCAGCATATAACAACGATTCTTCAAAAATCTTGCATCCAATTCACAATTTTGCATAGGCACCCATGAGCCTTCCTCATATTCAAGGACATCGTAGCAACGATCAAAGTCAGCTTTCCATTTTTTCTGTTCAGCCTGAATCTCTTCTTTTTTTGATGCATCGGCTTCTTCAAGAGCTCTTTTCAAAAGACTGTCAAGTTCAAGTTCCCATGTATACGGCTCAGCCCCGCTTACAGCGTTCATCTCCATCTGACTGATATCTGCGTCGAAATGATATCCGTTATAGTAATTTGCAATCTTTTCTATTCCCTCTATTTCTTCAGCAATTGATTTACTGTTCTTTATTACTTCATCAACCTTAGATTTTACAATTTCCTCATCATACTGCGATTCATCATAATCTGCTTCGACCTCTTCTTCCTCGCCCATAATCTCTTTCCAGTTCTCTTCCCACTCATCTATAGGAACCAGGGATGCATCTTCCGTTGAAGCCTCCGGCGTTGTATATTCTGCAGAAGCATCTGCTGAGATCACTTCTTTTCCGATTGATTCAGCCGGACTTACAGCTGCGTTTGAAGCCCCAGCTCCGCAGCCCGTCACCGTCATGCATATACATGACAATATTGATGCAGATAAATATTTTTTAGTCATAATATTACTCCCATGTTGATTATGCGTATTAGTTCTGTTAGTACAGTATAATTCCAAATACTATTTTTGTCAAAATTATTTGCAAATCAGAACCACCGGCTTAGCCGGTGGTTTGTTCTGGCCCTATAAGGGCCTGTTGCCGGCGCTGAGTCTAAAGACTCGCCGAATGGTTCGCCAGCCGCAACATCATTTTCCTACAGAGCCCCCTGGGCTCATTTTTATTTGTTTTGCTTTACCGGCTCACCCGTGAACGGGTCAATATACTCTTTTAGTGTCATTTGGTCGTACTCTAAATCCTCTTTTAACTGATTCTTTATGTACTCCTCGATTTTCTTTGCATTCTTACCTACAGTATCTACGTAATAGCCTCTGCACCAGAAATGTCTATTGCCGTACTTATACTTGAGATTTGCATGCCTCT
>NZ_JMMD01000034.1:0-24105 GCF_000686965.1 Butyrivibrio sp. AE2005 | reverse complement strand
TATTGATTTACACTTAAAATTGACCCGGGTTTAATACTTAAAACTGACCCACCCCAGATGGTGGATCGCGAGTATAAACCATTTCGATAATACACTGTGCCTTGAAAATTTAATACTTAGAATTGACCCACCTCTTTGAGGTTTTATAGAATTCTTTCCGTATGTAAAAACATATGGAAGGAGGAAAAGAGGTGAAAGATTTGGAAGACTGGGCGGCAGTACACAAGGTGTACAAACAGACAGGTTCCAAAAGAGCTACAGCAGATATCCTTGGGATAGCCAGAAATACGGTCAGACGTCTATTGGAAAAGACAGAACCTCCTGTCTATAACCGAACAGAATACAGCTCCAAGATTGATCCGTTCAAAGAACAGATCATCACCTGGAGATGTGACCCATTTAACTTCAATGGCACCAGGATATTCAGTGAATTACAGAAACGTGGCTACAAAGGCAGCATAGGACCGGTCTACTACTTTTTAAGAAGAGTGGATGAAGATGTCGGCGACAGTATCAGCAGCAAGGCAACGACAAGGCATGAGAGCCCTCCGG
The DNA here is from genome assembly GCF_000686965.1 of Butyrivibrio sp. AE2005. Lineage (NCBI taxonomy): Bacteria > Bacillati > Bacillota > Clostridia > Lachnospirales > Lachnospiraceae > Butyrivibrio > Butyrivibrio sp. AE2005. The sequence goes on along the minus strand of NZ_JMMD01000034.1, from coordinate 23,553 downwards.
GTGACCAGGCTCAGTTTGATTGGAGTGAGTATCAGGTGCTTATAGCAGACAGATACATGACAGTATACTGCTTTTCCATGATACTAGCTGCATCAAGAAAGAAGGCGATATGTTTTTCTTTACGCGAAGATGCTGATGCTATTTACGAAGCTGTACAGGAATTGTTTGATGACCTGGGAGGAGTGACGCTGGAGCTTCTTATCGATAATCCCAAAGCGTTTGTTATAAAAAACAATCCAAAGTCAGAGGAAGAAATAAAGTACAATCCTCATGCATTAGCCATGGCTCTGCATCTCGGTGTTGAGCTAAACGCATGCCCATGCTACTGGCCACGTAAAAAAGGGAAAATCGAGAGGCCATTCAACTATATCGAAGAACAGTTCATAAAAGGCAACACTTTTGCAAGTATGGAGGATCTAAATTCCCGGGGAAAAGCTTTTATAAATGAGTGGTGCGATAAGAAACATTCCACCACCAAAAGAATTCCAAACCAGCATTACCTGCTGGAAGAAAAAGCGCTATTACAGCCGCTTCCTAAGGAACACTACTATGCAAACAGCAAGCTTAAGCGGAAAGTCAGTCCTGACAGTTATCTCAGTATTGACGGTAATAAATATAGTGTTCATGTCAGATATGTTGGAAAAACACTTTTCTACAGGCTGAATTATGGATTCAGGATCATGCTGTATGACTCGCAGGGACATTTCATAGAGCATCAGGAAATATCTTATGGCAAACATGAGATCCGCACTAATCCAGATCACTATGAGTCTATAGCAAAGAAGGTCTCAACTTCTGTTCCGCAGATAAGACGAGACTTCACTAACCGCTTCAGTAATGGTGCACGTTATCTTGAAGCAGCCGGTCGTAAGTTTGACCAGCCTACATTCCATGCCAGAAGAATAATGGAATTGCAAGATCTCTATGATGATGATACTCTGGACAGATTTATCGGTATAGCTGTTGATGAGGGAAAGATGGATATCAAGTCATTTAAGAAGATGCTCCGTGAGTACAACTCAGGAGAACGAAAAATCCCAAAGGATAACAATGCTGAATCCACAACCCTGATAATCGATGCAGCGCCTTCTTCTGAACTTACCAGAAACTGCAGCTACTATGAGAACTATGCGAAGGAGGTCCTGAATGCTTAATGACACAGAACACAAAAACGCATATATAGAAGCAAAGATGAAGCAGTTCAAGCTCGTAGATATGCGCACCCAATACAGAGACATCATCCAAGAAGCAGAACAGGAATCACTGGGATATATGGATTTTCTTTTAAGACTATTGGAACTTGAAGATAGTGGAAAGACAAGCCGTAGGACAGAGAAGCTTCTTGTTAAAGCCGGTTTTGATAGTGCATCTTCTCTTGAGGACATTGATTACAGTTTTAATCCGTCTCTTGATAAGGATAAGATTGATGAACTCGGAAGGCTTACATTCCTGGATAACCGTGAAAACATCATAATCATAGGACCACCCGGAGTTGGTAAGAGCATGATTGCTACAGGGATAGGTCGTAATGCCTGCAGAAAAGGAAGAAAAGTCCTTTTTGTTAATGCAAAAGAACTTGTCGACAGGCTTTATGACGAGATGCTTGCCGGGAATCTACAGCAGATGCTTGATAAACTGAACCGTATTGAACTTCTGATCATAGATGAACTTTCATACATAAAAATGGACAAAGAAAGAGAGAGCCTGTTTTTCCAGATCATTCGTCAACGATACGAAAAAAGCTCCCTCATTATCACCACTAATCTCCCAATGGGCAGATGGGATGAAGTATTTACCGGACAGCTTGCGGCAACTGCAATACTTGACCGCCTGCTGCATCACTGCCATGTGCTTAGTATAACGGGAGACAGTTACCGTGTCAAAGGGTCAAAAATAAGTGTTAAAAAACAGAAAGGTACAGAAAAATGAACTTAACAAGCGATAGGCAGCGATTCCTGCAGGATGAGCTGAATACATATGAAAAAACAACACGGATGAATGAAAATGAAAGAAACGCTCTTCATGAATGGGTTGCAGCTGGTAACAGTGTTCATGAGAATACATGTAATGCTGAAGATGGTCATGGAAACTACATTGATTTCCTTGACGTATACAGAGAAGAACAGGATATCCGTGATACTCTTAGCATACTGAGCGATGAGGATAAGGAAGAATATCTTGCCGAACTGAGAGGCGAAGACACTATTAAAAGCCTGAAAAAGCATCTAGACGAACTACTTTACAAAACAGATGTATATGAAAAGGTCCTCCAGAGACATAATCTCATTGAAGAGGCTGAAACTCTGATGGAAGAAGGTCGTGCTCTGTCCAGAGCGTTTGATGAATGGGCTGAAGCGGAAATGGGTAAGCTTCCGGAAGGAGAACTGTCATGGTTAAAATAAAAGATAAAAATCTCCCGGAACTTGCAGAAATATACAACAGTGGCGGAAAAGATGCTCTTTATCAAAAGCTCCGAGAGTCATTTGGAATAAAGTATCCGTGGTCAACTCTGGACAGGATGAAAAACATAGATTATCTGGGATATAACGAAGCTACAGACAGATTTTGTGCCGCACAATGTGAGAAAGCTGACGAAAGCCTATTTATGTCGATTGATGAGCTTTGTTCACCGGTAAAGCCACAGCATATATGCGAGGATAAAACAGAAAGGAACGCCCCTAAAGCAGAAGCAATGGAAAAGCTTGTTAAAGAGCTTATTGGGGACAGGCTTCTAGAACTTAGCAGATACGTTGTCATGGATACAATAAACAAGACAATGATCATAGACAAAACAGCACTTACCGATGCTGGATACACACTGGTAACTCATTAAAAGGTGGGTCAATTCACAGTGTAAAAATCGAGATTTATAAACAAAACTGACCCGCCTCCAAAATCACAATGACGGATCCAAGGGTGGGTCAGATTTAAGTATAAAAGTGGGTCAATTTTACTTGACAATCAACATTAGATTGTGGAAAAAGGCTCCTGCGGGTAGACCCAGTTACTATGACCGCTTTTATAAAGATGAAGATATTGATTATAGTTTACCTTCGGAAGAGTATTGTGAACTATACAACAAATATAAGACTAGAGAATTAATAAAAAAGGAGCAGAAATATAACGAGACGGTATCGCAGATTCCACGCGTATTTGCTACAAATTATAATGAGGATTTTACAGGAAAGCAGTATGAATCATTAAGTATAGAAGAGTGCGTTAATGATCATCTTGAGAGTAAACCTACTTACAGTTTTACTCAGCAACATAGAAAACATTGGCATAATATTATTGTGTTTAAGCAATACAAGTGCAAATGTATACTTTGCGGCAAAGAACAATTAGTTACATGTAATAGATTTGGAATTTATCCACCGACAGAGTATGGTTATCATGCATATTATGGTTATTGGAGTGATGTTTATTGTGACTGCCATCCTATTTCATCATTTCAATGGATTGTTACAAAGCTATTATTTGAAAATGATATACCATATGCAGTTGAATATTCATTTAATGACTTATATGGTAGTGGCGGTGTTAATCAGCTTAGATTTGACTTTGTAATTTTTAACAGAGACGGTTCTATAAAATGCTTAATTGAGTGCCAGGGGGAACAACATTTTAAACCAGTGGAGAAGTTCGGCGGAGAAGAACAATTCCAGATTCAGGTTAAGAACGATTTGCTGAAAAGACAATACGCTGAAGAACGTAATATTAAGCTTGTGGAGATATCATACAAGACAAAAAAAATTGAACAAGTTGAAGAAATATTAAGACAACAAGATATTATAGATTAAAAAATAGCATTCTCACTATGGTGGGGGTGCTAATTTTTGTTTAAAAATCGGAATAAATGCGGCTTCTTTTTGGCGGGTATCGTAATAACACACATTTATAAACATAAGTGCTATAATTATTGTGATTGAGGTTTTGCATAGTTTGCTTAATTATTTTTTGTGTGGTGTAGTAGCTAAAGATATGGGATTTTCATGGTTTTGGTTCGGAATAAAGATTTTTTGCAAGAACATGATAGCCGTGGTGAAGAAAAATGAGCAAAACAATAGATTATTATAACGAATTAGCTAATGATTATTATGCGTCAACAGTTGAAGCGGATATGAGTGCACAGTATTCCAAGTTCGAGAAGTATCTGGGAGAAGGTGCGCGAGTTTTGGACTGTGGTTGTGGTTCTGGAAGAGACAGCAAACATTTTATTGAACAAGGATTTGCTGTTGAAGCTATAGATGGATCGGCAAATCTTTGTAAATTAGCAAGTGAACTAACTGGTCTAGGTGTAAAGAATATACTATTTCAGGATATAGATTATGTAGGATGTTTTGATGGAATATGGGCTTGTGCGTCCTTGTTACATCTCTCGAAAGAAGAGTTGTTAGAAGTTCTTACAAAACTGAAACGAGCATTGGTTGATGGAGGTATACTTTATGTTTCCTTCAAATATGGCAATTTTGAGGGAGAACGCAATGGAAGATTTTTCATAGACCTAAATGAAGATTCGCTTAGTACGCTTATGGCTGAAATTGGAGGCTTTGAGATAAAAGAAAAGTATATTTCTAGTGATGTACGTTCAGGTAGAGATAATGAAAAGTGGTTGAACGTGATTCTGATTAAGCTTGAGAACGCTAGAGAAGAAACTAATACTGGCTTGGTAGAAGAAGGCAAAACTATTGATTGTGAAATTGTTGTAGATGATTCTGAGAGAAAAATCCTTAAAATTTACGATGGTATGAAGGATATTAATTATAATGGAATATTAGCCAATTTGGTGCAATTGATTGATATAGGAAAGGCTGTAGGAGAAGTAGAAAAGAAGATTGAATATGTAGTTCGTATTCCTGCAAAGTACAGAGAACAATTTGAGGCCGGAGAGGTTTTTATTAATAAGAATCTTAAATCAGGCGTAGAATGGCCAACGCTTATGAAAAGGACGGAAGATGGAAGAAAACGGTTTGTTGATAATCTCCCTATACAACAGAAAGAGTTTGTCCAAAATAATCCATTTCATGATATCTGTAAAGATTTTAATAATATCTACATTCAGCAACAATTACAATCAATTTCAGAATCATTAAAAGAAATAGAAGAAAAAGTTCAACTCGTCATAAAAGGCCAGCAAGATGATAGGGTGGCGCATATTGAAGCTGGACGTAAAGAAATAATGCTCGGATTATCATGCAATGATGAAAATGCAAAACAGATCCATATAGAGAATGGACGTAAATTGCTAATATTGGGATGGAGTCAGTTAGAAAAAGAGTTAGAAACAAGAGTTGCCGCATTTAAGCCCATTTCATCAAATAAAGCCCTGATATTGGCTAGGGAAGCATTTTCGATGACTGGAAGTTACTGTGATAAAAAAGATGATGAGTATGGTGAAATTGATAATTGCTATGAGCTTTATCACAGGGCTACATACATGCTTGCGATGTCGTGGGCTATTACAGGAGAACTTGATGCATTACAAAACACGTTCAATGAGAGTATTTCTTTTATGAAAAATTTGGATACAAGTTCCATAAAGACTATAGAACATATTCATGGTCGTTCAGATTTAAGTGAAGAGTTCTACAATTATGCTATTGAAGATTTAAAAAAAGAAATGAAAATTTGTTTAGAAGTAGCAGAAGATTATGATTATCTCGAAATTGAAGTGGTAGGAGATAAACTATTGGAGGTAATAAAAGATGGCAAAGCTAAACAAAAATGATCATTTAGAGCTAAAGATTGGAGGGAAAATATTAAAATTTGCCATGGTAGCAGGAATGGCTGTAGGCTCTTATTTTTTTGGTGGTAAGGTACTGCATAAAGACAACGATTACAAAGATAAAGATAATAACAAAGGAAATAAAGCATGATGACACTGAATAATGTGTATTGTTACCCTTATTAGCTTATTTTAGATATAGTACTTGTAGTTATTGTGCTAAAAAACTGGATAAAAAAGTAGTATAGATAGGAAAAAAGTAATGAAAACATATAATCATCATTTCTTTTGTACCATTTGCGGTAAGGAAGGTATTCCGGTTAATAGGCAAGAGTATCGTTTACGAGAACCAGGGCATCTTAAGAAGTTATATTGTCTTAACTGCAAAAGGGAAGTAAATCATGCCGAATGTATAGAAGGTAGCAAGTATGACCAGGCCATCTTTAGACTTGAGTTTGAATCGGGAAATTTTGACTCAGGAGGGATTAGGATTACTCCTCTGGAACAATGGATTAAAAGTTTGAATTCTAATGAAGTACCAGATGAATTAGAGCTTACTGTTGAGGAATGGCTTGAGTTTTTTGATAAAAAATGAGAACAATGGTATTTACGGATATATATTGTTCACTGTGCGAAGAATAATTTAAGTGATTCTTTGTCATTTTTTTTTGGAGGGATAATTATGGGATTATTTGGAAAGAAAAAGGATGAAAGAACAGAATTAAAGAGTAAAATCGAGAAACTGATGAGTGACTACGATAAAGAAAAAATTGACGGTCCGACATATTTTCAAAAGATGATGAATCTAAACGCGGATTATAACTCGAAAAAGAAGAAAAAATAGTAATAGCAACTAATAAAAGGCCTTGTGGTTTGGAATCATGAGGCTTTTTTCTATTTGTTTAATTTCAGAAATTATGTCTGGGAAATAAAATATGTCTTATTGTGAATTGTAAGCGCGCAATAATCCGGTGGGTTGTAAAATAACCACATCGTTATCGGGTACAAGGGCTTTTGCCCATAAAATATACCCCGAGTTCTTATGAACCCAGAGTACCTTGACAATTCACATATGATAAAGATTACATTGCATCAAAGATGGCATCTTGATGCTTCCTGAACAGCTCATCAAGAGATTTTTTGCATTCTGGATTCCATGGAGATAACTTTTCAAGCTCCTCGTCGCTCATCTGAGATGATGGACATTTGATCAACAGATACTTGAGATAGTAGTAAACATCTACTCCGCAAGCCTTGGCAGTTTCGACCATGGAATAAGTAAGTGCACTTGCATCAGCACCTTTAGTACTGTCGGAAAACAACCAGTTCTTTCGGCCTGTAACAAATGCTTTACAGCTTAAGTGACACCAAAATGTAGTTTATAGTTCAGATTCATTATGAAGGATTAACAGATGGTTTTATATCCGTCGAAATATTTTGCGCTTACGAAACATCAAAGGTGCCTGTCGAGTATGGCCTTGTAACCAGCGGAGCAAAAGGATTCTTTTCGCCGGATATGCATAAGATCTGCGTGCAGAGTGGTATGTCTGAAGTCCAGACTGTGAAGACAATCATTCATGAGATGGCTCATGCACTTCTTCATGACAAGACAGATAATCTGGACCTAGTACAGGATCCAAAAATCAAGAACACAAAGGAAGTGGAAGCTGAGTCTATTGCTTATGTTGTTTGCCAGCACTTTGGAATTGATACATCAGATTACTCTTTTGGCTACATCGCCGGATGGAGTTCCGGTAAGGAAAGCAAAGAGCTAAAAGCTTCAATGGATACCATCAGGGTCACCGCGTCAAAGATGATTGTTGAGCTTGAATCTGCTATGGAAAAACAGCAGGAAATTGAGAAAGCTGATGTGGCTGTGGAAGTAGCTGAGGGCGGAGGTCGTGCTGCCCGACTTTTTTATAGCTGATTTTTTCTTTGAGGTAAGGATGTTTATTGACCAACACGTTTGTTATAATGAAAATGGAGGGGCACAGCGGATGAAGTATATTAAAAAAAAGATATTTTGGAATAACATAGAGAATGAAAAGATAATTCACACTATTAGGTGGGATGAGACTGAAATGGAGTATTACGCCTTCATTAAGTCAAATATAGACGAGGGCTATCATCAGGTTGTAGTTAATTCAGAGATGATGCTAGGCTTGGTTTCGCTTTGCGCTAAAAAGTCAAATTGGAGCATAGCTCAGATTGAAATGATGGAAGAAGATGAGGAGATGAAACAAGAGTTAGCCAGTCTGATAGATGATACTCGGGATAATAAAGGGGCTTATTTGTCTCTTCTTGAAATATTAAAAACTTTGCTTGAAGATGACTCAATTGATATAAAGCGTATTTATATGCAAGCTAAATACGAAGAGCAATATGAAAATTTCTTTATCCAAGTTAATGGCTTAATTGGGATGTCCTCCGACGATGCTGATTGTGAAAAAGAAGTATTAAACTATATTAGGGAGTATATGAACGTATGATTAAAATTATACGAGTGGTACTTTCTCTTATAGGTGCCATAATAGCGTTGATAATAGCTCATCAATTTAATATCTTTGAACATATGGATTTTATACCGGGGGATAAGGCATATGATGTTTGCGTAACAGTGTATTTTACTATTGTTGAATCATTGATAAATATTATATGGGAAAGCATCACTGCTCAAATAAAGGAAAAACAAACGGAAGTGAAAGTTGTATTATTTAATGATAAAAATAATGTATCTCCTGGATGTAATCCGATAGTAAGATTCAATGATATGGATGTTGCAAAAGTATTTGCTCGAGTTTATATTTCTGGGAATGTAAAGAATTTGAATGACAAAAAAGTCATGATATATGCAATGAGCCAAATGGATTATCAAATTGGAAATAAAGGATCTGCATTGTCACTTGATAAGGATGGGAATATAGCTATAGATTTAAAGAAAATGTGTGGCAATCAGGATAAAGTCCAGCTAAGTGAGGACTTTTCATTTATGTTGCAACGATCTGTAAGAGGAGAGAACACAACAGTAATATGTCCGGAATTACAAAAAGGATCATTTGTGAAATATATTTGCAATAATGCCACGATAATGATGGGAGGTAAGATATGAGTGCAACAACAAGATGGAAAGACATCCAGATAGAGAACATCGAGGCGGCTTGTGATAAGATGTTGTCAAGCATACCGGATGATGACAGAACGAATTCAATTTTTTGGAGAAATATTTCTTGCAGAAAAGTCTTTGAGGATATGCAGATGATGAAATTTAATGGTCGAGATATAAAATTTCAGGCTTTTCATTATCGATACGATCAGGTGTCTGTACAGGACAATCCTGATGATGATAGGTCAATGTTAAAAAATGGTATGATTGTCATCTATCAGAATGGCGGTACTGTGTATTATATTGTTGATCAAAATACACATGCGAAGAAGTTGTTGCGGAAATTGTTAGGATATACTGGAAGAAACGAACTAGAAAAGAACTGTTTTGATTTACCAGATGATTTTTTCGTTTGGTTAGTTAATCAAGTATATAATTCTAATGTTACCATACTTAATACGTCTGCTGATGATGAAAAGGTACTTACGCTTGAGGAAATAAAAGGTATACGTGGCGATACAGAAGATTTGCAAACGAGTGTCTCGGCAAGTGGCGAATCTGTAATGAATGTAATAAGTACGTTGTCATTCTTGTTAGAGAGTAGAAGGCTTAACCAAGTTATTCTTACACTGAAGTATACAGGTCACAGCTGTATTTGCATGAAGGTTCAAAAGAGTACAATAGAGGCAGGAAGACCATACCAAGGAGAGTTTGATCAAGATGGGAGCGAGGCATTATTTGCTAAGCTTTATTTGCTAATGTATATTGAGGTCATTCCATTGTTGGAGCTTGAATACCGCGCAGCAAAAGAGGAATATTGGAATGAAGAAGCTTACATAGAATTCTTAGAGGGACTCAAAACTGATATTCTTGGAAAAATTGAGGAAAAAATAAAATATCTGAAAAGTAATACCGTGTAATATTTAAGGGGGGACAATTATGAGTGCCTCCCTTTTTGATTTTGTATCCAACGGACTTTAACTTTTAATAGATAAAAAGAATATTATTGAAAGTAGCAGCAACAGTGCTGGCTCTTCTGCTGACTATTACAGTACTACTGCAAGAATTGATCCAGCAGTCACTCAATAAGATCAGCGAACAGGAAAAGAAATTGAAACAAACCGACAAGACTAAGTAAAAGAAAGTGAGGACAAGCATATGTTCTTTGGAAAAAGAGATAAAGACGTAAGATTAACAGATAAGCAGTACAAGAATCTTACAAGCAGTATGAGCAAAAAAGAGCGAAGAGAATTTGAACGTCGCCAGGACGAGCTCAGAAGGGAAAGGGAAGAAGACAAGCTCGATGCATGGTTAGATTTTGAAGATGAGATGGACGAGAATTAGGATAAGAATCAGATTATTTAGTTCTAATATAAAAATGTGATGAACACTCCATAAAAGTTCAGTAAGAACAAGCTGTTATACATTGAAAGTGTTCGCATGAACGACTAAAATATAATTGTCGTTTTATTCGCTTTTGGAGGACTTTTATGGAGTACTTAACATCAGCAGAATGTGCAGAAAAATGGGGCATCTCACAACGAAGAGTAGCTATTTATTGCAAACAAGGACGAATAGAAGGGGCAGTGATACGAGGGAAAATGTGGCTTATACCTGAAAAGGCAAAGAAACCAGAAGATCCTCGCCGTCTTCGGAATAAAGGACAATAGGGCAAGTATCATCGTTGGTCTAATTTCATGTTGTAATGAAGTCTTCATTTATTACAAGGAGGTTTATTGTGGCATTTGATTTTGGAAGAGCTAATGATCAACAGAAAAAAGCAATCGTTACCACAACAGGACCAGTTCTTATTACTGCAGGCCCCGGCACTGGAAAAACATTTACTCTTGTCCAGAGAGCAATTTATTTAATTCAGGAATGTGGTGTTCTTCCTGAAGAGATTTTTATTGCCACATTTACAGAGAAAGCTGCAAAAGAATTAGTGACAAGAATAACAAATGAACTTGCAGCGAAAGATATCAGTGTAAATGTAAATGAAATGTATGTGGGCACATTTCACTCGCTTTGCTTGCGAATAATAAAAGAGCATTTGGAATACTCTCGTTTAAAGAAAAACTATAGAATGTTGGATTCGTTTGATCAGCAATATATGGTTTTTCAGAATTTATTCCGTTTTAGAAATATACCAAACTTGGATGGTGTAATTAACGCTAAAGGTTGGAAGCTGGCGGGCGAGATATGCAATTATGCCAATAATCTTTCAGAGGAATTAGTGAGCCCGGATGCATTGCGAGAAGATAGGGATGGGTTTGTTGTTGCTCTTGGCAATATGCTTTCTGAGTATCAGAGCCTTCTTGAAGAAGGTAACCTTATCGATTTTTCTACGATACAAACAGAGTGCTTCCGTATATTAAAAGAAAATCCAGGTATTCTTGGAGAGCTTCAAGAAAAAATAAAGTATGTCATGGTTGATGAATACCAGGACACAAACTATATCCAGGAGCAGATTATATTTTTGCTTGCAGAAAAGCATAATAATATATGTGTTGTTGGTGACGATGACCAGGGCCTTTATCGTTTCAGAGGAGCGACCATAAGAAATATTCTTGAGTTTCCATTTAAGTTTGAAAAAGACCAATGTAAAGTTATTTCTCTGACAGAGAATTATAGATCAGATAGTGATATCGTCGATTTTTATAACAAGTGGATGCTGACTACAAGTGGATCTAAATTTAAATTTGATTGGGATAAGTTCAGGTATGAAAAAAAAATAGTCCCTCATGAACAATCAAAAATAAAGAGTCCATGTGTAGTTAAGCTTGCAAGTAAAGATGATCCTGATGAGTGGCATCAAAATATTTTGGAATTCATAACTAACCTTAAGCAGTCTGGGAAACTAACAGATTATAATCAGCTCGCTTTCTTATTTAATTCTGTAAAGCATCCTAGAGTAACTGCTTTATCTGAGTTTTTGGAACAGAATGGTATAAATGTTTACTCTCCACGTTCAGACATGTTTTTTAAGCGTGAGGAAATAATGCTTGTACTTGGATGTCTTATGTTGATGTTCCCAAGGTATGTCCAGGGGTTGGAAAAAATGGAATATCAGTATTTGCAACCTGAGCATTATGCATATTATAGACAATGTATACTTGCTGCAAATGAGCTTTTAAGGAAAGAAGAGAATAAGGAACTTCGCACGTTCATTAAAGGAAGAGGCAAAGAGCATTTTTCAATAAATGATACGCTGGATTATTCTTATACAGGATTGATATATATGCTTTTTGCATATCAACCTTTTAGTAGTTTGTTGGATGTTGATATGAGTTCAGGTGTTGTAGATGTACGACCATCAAGAAACTTGGCTCAGATAACTCAGATACTTGGTAAGTTTGAGTATCTTCATAGAATAAATGTCTTGGATGGACGTGTTTATAAGAATGAAAGAAGGATTGACGCTAATACCAATACTCTCTTCAATCTATACATGCGGCTGTTATTAGATGGTGGAATCAGTGAGTATGAAGATGATTCTGAATATGCTCCAAGTGGATGTGTTTCTTTCTTGACCATCCATCAGTCAAAGGGAATGGAGTTCCCGATAGTTTTTGTGGATTCACTTGGAAACGTTCCAAGGAAGTCGTACAAAGAATTGATGAGTGCGGTAGAAGATAAATACTTCCACCGTCCGGCATATGAACCATATGATCAGATGAAATTCTTTGATTTTTGGAGATTGTACTTTACAGCGTTTTCAAGAGCACAAGATTTATTGATACTTACATGCGATGAAAATAGTAAGACTCCTAGCAACTATTTCAAAGATTTATATATGGAATTACTGGATGTAAAAAGTCCGGAATTTGATATTGATGAGTTTAAGTTCAATACAGTGAAAAATGTAAACATAAAAGATACTTTTTCGTTTACGTCACATATTTCAGTATATGAGACTTGTGCGCTTCAATATAAGTTCTATAAGGAACTGGAATTCTTGCCAGTAAGAGGGAGCGCTCAGGTATTTGGTACTTTAGTACATGAAACAATTGAGGATGTTAATAAAGCGGCATTGAGAAATGAGGAGCACCTCATTACTAAAGAAAACATAGAAAACTGGTTTGAAACAAATTACACATCATTGATAAAGAGTCAGCATTCATATCTGGCTAAACCACAGTTGGATGCAGCATTGAATCAAGTACTTAGGTATGTTAATAGGCAGAATGGTAATTGGAGTCAGATAAAACAAGCGGAAGTTGATGTAAGTTTAGTTCAGCCAGAATACATTATCGAAGGTAAGATTGATTTGATAAAAGGCGAGGAAGACACAGTTGAGCTTGTCGATTTTAAGTCAGAACGCAAACCGGATATGGAAAAAATGCGTGATCGTATTGAGCAATATAGAAGGCAGCTTCATATTTATGCCTACTTGATAGAACAGAGAACAGGACAAAAAGTGAGCAAGATGCACTTGTATTATACAGGAGAGGAAAACAGTAATCCGATGATTTCTTTTCCTTATACAAAGAGTGCTATAGAAGGAACCGTATCTGCATTTGATGATACTGTTCATAAGATTATGAAAAAAGATTTTAAGCATGGATGCAATAATCCTACAACATGTAAGAACTGTGACTTTAGACATTATTGCGGAAATAAATAGGAGTAACCATGGAAGAAAAAAATGAAAATCAATTATCAGTGTTCGAATTTGAAAAGAGAACAACAATAAAAGGTTTTCCTGAGCTTAGATGGACAGGAAAGAGACCATACAGATCAACGCAGTATTACCCCGCGCAATTAAAAGAAGTATATGGTGAATCGGTTAATAACTGGATTAATAAGATATTATGGGGAGATAACCTTCAAGTAATGAGCCATCTTTTAAAAGAGTATAGAGGCAAGGTTGATCTCATTTATATTGACCCACCATTTGATAGCAAAGCTGATTATAAGAAGAGGATAGAAATAAAGGGTAAGGGGAAAGCAGAGGGGGACACCTCGTCATTTGAAGAAAAACAATATGGAGATATATGGACAAATGATGAGTATCTTCAATTTATGTATGAAAGAATTATATTGTGTAGAGAATTACTATCGTTAAATGGAGTTTTTGTACTTCATTGCGATTGGCATAAATGTAGCTATCTAAAATGTATTGCGGATGAGGTGTTTGGACAAGATGCTTTTTTGAACGAGATAGTATGGTACTACTACAACAAAATGCAGGGCAATGTGAATCGATTTGCATCCAATCATGACAACTTGTTGGTTTATGCAAAGGGAACCCAGTATACATTTAATAAACAATCAGAACCTAGAGAAAAGCCAATAAAGCAAATCAAGAGAGTATGGGATTCAGCTACACAAAAATTAGTCAATGCAAAAGATGAAAATGGTAAGGTCATCTATATTGAATCTACTGAGAAAACTGTTGACGATGTCTGGAGATTGTCAATGTTACAACCTGCAGACAAGAAAGAACCTGTAGGATATCCTACACAAAAACCAGAGACAGTTATTTCAAGAATAGTTTCTGCTTTTACTAACCCTGGAGATTTAGTTTTTGATTGTTTTATGGGGTCTGGTACAACTCAAACAGTTGCAATGAAACTTGGAAGACGTTTCATTGGAGCTGATATTAACATGGGGGCAATACAAACGACAACAAAGAGATTGTTATCAACTGTAGAAGAGTTAAAAAAATGTGAGGGGACATTCTATACAGGGTTTGAAGTCTACAATGTAAATAATTATGACTTCTTTAGGAATCCGCTTGAAGCAAAAGAATTATTGATGTCTGCGTTAGAAATTCAACCATTTTCACAAAGTGATGTGTGGGATGGTGAGTTAGACGGCCGAATGGTTAAGATTATGCCTGTAAATCATATCGCCACAAAAGCAGACTTAGAGGAACTAAAATCAAATCTTCCTTACAAAACATACGAGAAGAGACGTGAAGAAAATCCTAATAAGCCTGTAGAAAGTATAATTATAGTTTGCATGGGACATGAGCCAGATTTAAAAGCATCTTTGGAGCAGGAATTATCTGATTATAAGTTTGATATTGAGATACTTGATATTTTACGCGATAAATCGGATCTTCAGCTAAAGAGAGAAGCCGAGGCAGAGGTTGTTCGTGAAGGGTCAAAACTTGTGATTAGATCATTTTATCCTATGAATTTATTACAGAAGCTATCACTTCAGAAAGAAAGTGTAGATGAGTGGAGACAGCTTGTAGAATCTATAATGATAGATTGGAATTATGATGGTGTGGTAATGCAGCCTACAGTAACAGATGTTCCAGATAAGAAAGAATTGGTTAAAGGAATATATGATATTCCGGAGGATGCAGGAACTATAAAGGTTAAGATTACAGATTTGCTTTCCGAGTCTCTAGAAGTGGAGGTATAAACATGGCAAAGAAGACTACAGCGTTTGTCGAAGATTTTGCCTTTTACGAGCAGCTTTGGTATTACTATGAAACTAACAGGGGCAAAATTAGATCAAGATATAATGATCTTACAAAGAAGTTTCTTGCTTACAACGATAAAAATGAGAATCCTGATGCTTTTTTAAGACAACCTCAGTTTGAAGCATTAGAAATGTATGTGTTTATCAAAGAGTTTATTGATAATGAGCATATGTATGTAATGTTTGATAAATGGCGTAAACATGAGGATTATTTTTCTGATGCTTCATACTATTCTATTCATAAAGATGGACAGGCATCGATTTATGATTTGGGTGATGAACAGAATGAAACCATCTTTAAGCAGATGAAGAAATATAGAGAGTCATATCCGAACTATATTTATGCTTTAACCATGGGACTTGGCAAGACAATTCTAATGGCAACATGCATTTTCTATGAGTTCCTTTTGGCAAAGAAATATCCTAAGGATAAGAGATTCTGTCACAATGCGCTTGTTTTTGCACCTGACAAAACGGTACTAGAATCACTTAGAGAGATAATGACGTTTGATAAGACAAAGGTTGTACCGCCTGAGTATGCAAGTGTACTTGATCAGAATATAAAATTCCATTTTCTTGTAGACAGTGGAGTTACGTTGCATACAATTGATGATTCGGATTTCAACATTGTTATTTCTAATAATCAGAAAATAATTGTAAAGAAAAAAAGAAAAGCTGACACTCCTACAGATCTCTTATTCGGTTCAGGATCATTACTGTCAGACCTATATGGTGATGACGAGGATAGTGATGTTTGGGATGATAACTCACTGATGGATAACCAGCGCTTTAGAAAGTTATGTAGATTGCCACAGCTTGGGGTTTATGTTGATGAAGCTCATCATCTGTTCGGCGCAAACTTGGAAAAGGAATTGCGTTCCGGAGGAGCAAATAAGACTACACTAAGAAATACTATCAATATGTTGGCAGAAAGCACCTCTATTGTTGCCTGCTATAACTACACAGGAACACCATATGTTAATAAGCAGGTTTTACCAGAAGTTGTTTATGCATATGGACTCAATGAATCTATCAGAAATGGCTTTCTTAAAGATGCCGATCCTATTGGCTTTGAGAATGTAAAAAACGAAGAATTCTTAAAGAATGCTATAGGAATGTTCTGGGAAAGATATGGCAATAAAACTTATGAAGGTCTGCCTCCAAAACTTGCTATTTTCGCAGCAAATGTTAAAGAGGCTACAGATGTTGTAAGACCTTGCGTAGAGAAGATTCTCAGCGAATTAAATGTTCCGTTATCAACAATCTTGGTCAATACTGGTGATTCAACAGTTACCAAAGACGAGGATATACGTAACTTTAATAATCTTGATGTGCGTGGAACTGAAGGAAGTAAAAAGCAATTTATTATATTGGTTGAGAAAGGTCGTGAGGGATGGAATTGCCGCTCTTTATTGGGTATAGCATTATTTAGAAGTCCCAGCTCTAAGATTTTTGTGCTTCAGGCGACTATGAGGTGTCTGAGAAAACTTACTGATGAACAGCTTAAAGCAACTGTATTTCTATCTAAAGAAAACATGGACACTTTGGAAGATGAGCTTAAAAAGAATTACAACATGGAAATCAGTGATTTTGGCAAGACCTCAAATTCAGAGAAGCACAAATATAAAGTAAAAGTCATGCCACCAGAAAGAAAAATACGCATGAAGAGGGTTTGGCATGAATATTCACTTGTTGATAAAGGCTACACCAAGCCAGTAGAATTCAAGATTGCAGATATAGACATGTCAAAATACGAGTCTGTAATGTACGAAAAGGAAAGTCTTAGACTTAATATGGCAACTAAGGAAAAGAAGATTGATACATCGGATAGTCAAGTTAAGTTCAGTGAACTGACACTTGTAGGTGAGATTGCCAGATATCTTAACATTTCATGCTTGCTTATCTCAAAAATATTACGAGAGTCTGTTGATGGAACTGATCAGGTTATAACTGCGGTCAATGAGCATAATGAAATACTATATGATGTTGTGATACCAACAATCTTTCATGCGCTATATGAAGTTAAGGGTACACAAAAGAGTGAGGATGTAGATGTAGTTCTACTCAGAGAACCTAAAGAGGCAGGATACTATGAATTCTCAGCAAAAGAGGAATTGGTGGTATCTAAGGAGAATAATTCGTTTACATCTGAGGAAATAAAAAAATCATTCCACGCAGATACTTATTGCTTTGATTCAAAACCTGAATTAGAGTGCTTCAAGCAATATATATCTAACAATAAGGTTAAAGAAATATATTTTACGGGAATGTTTACAGCCAATCAAGGTGATTTGTCTGTTCATTATTATGATCCGGAATCAAAGAGGGTACGTCAATATTATCCTGATTTCCTGGCTTTGATGGATGATGGTTCTTATCAGCTCATTGAGGTTAAAGGAGATAACATGATTGATAATGCAGTTGTCTTAGCGAAGAAAGATGCTGCTGAAGAAATGTCAATTGCAAGTGGTATGAGGTATCTTATGTATGCTGGTAGTATTTTGATGAAGCAGAACGTCCTAGAGGACCCCAATTTCTGTCAGACATATTTTGTTTAGACAAAAGATGGTAATGAATTGGAAGTGGAAGCATTTAGCAGTCGGACATGAGGCGTATATGGAAAGCACTTTTTTGATGTGGCCAGGGGGTAAGAAGTGGTTTGTAAGACATCAAAGTGATCGGCTACCTAAGGAATATAAGAAGTACATAGATCCTTTCCTGGGAGGAGGGTCTGTGTACTTCTACCTGGAACCAAAGGAAGCAATACTTAGTGATGTTAACAGTGAACTGATTACAACTTATAAGGCCATAAAAACAGATTGGAAGAAATTAAATAAGATTCTAAAGGTTCATTCAAGAAAGCATAATGATGCATATTATTATGAGGTGCGCGGACAGAAGCCTAGAGAAACCTGTCATGTAGCAGCGAGGATGATTTACCTTAACAGGACTTGTTTCAATGGAATCTATCGAGTAAATAATAGTGGTGTGTTCAATGTGCCGCGAGGCTCGAAGAATAACGTATTTACAGGGTTAGAACATTTTGAGGAACGATCAGAATTGTTAAAGAAGGCAGAGCTGTACTGTTGTGATTTCGAGGAAACAATAGATGTAGCAATGGAGGAAGATTTTCTTTTTTGTGATCCACCTTATGCAATCAAAGAAGAGCAGAGTTTTGTCAGGTATGCAAAGAATCTTTTTGACTGGGACGATCAAGTGAGGCTGGCCAACGCTTTGGAGAGGGCTAAGGAACGAGGGGTAAAGATCCTTATGACCAACGTTAATCACAAGTCGGTTAGGGAATTATATGAAAACAAAGAAGGCTTTGTGCTAGAAGAGGTATCAAGATATAGCAGTATTTCAGGAAAAAAAGAAGGAAGAAAACAGTATTCAGAGTTAATAGTGAGTGCGAACTTATAGGAGGGTAACTATGGCAAGCATTGTTGAGATGGTTGATAATTCCAGTATCCAGAATAATCCTATCAGGAAGGTGAAAGAATTCATCGACAAGCAGAATCAGTATAAGAGTATTGGGGATGTTGAGCATTGGAGGTTTGTTGGTTATGTACTCGATATTAGCTATGAGAGTGCGCAGATAATTACCAATGATACATATAAGATTGCTGTAGGAGGAATTCCTCGTGGATCCTTCTTGATACTTGTGCCAGCCAATTTTGATAAGGTACAGCCACATTTTACGCTTCTTAGAGTTAAAGAGATATGCGCAACCCCACTTTCACAGCAAGTTCAGCAGACATATTTTGAGATGCATAAGAGATCCATGCCAGAGTTAGATATTTGGACCCAAGCAGATCTTCAGTGGGGATCACTGCGCTGCGATACACTTGGTATGTTCTATGCAGATCCAAACAATGTGAACAAACTTGCATTTTCTGGTGATGTTAATAACGTTGTTAGTGCTCACCGCTACGAAGTATATGCACCAGATGAAGAACTATTGAATCTTATAGTTAACGGTACTGTTAAAAATGAGCTCCAGGAAGAAATTGGACATCTTCGTACTATGGAGTGTATGTTTGGCGTGAACCGTCAAGAAAGCGGAAATATCCCTGTTAAGATTTCTATGCGAGATTTTATGGGATGTAGAACAGCTATGTTTGGTAAGACCAGGCTTGGTAAGTCAAACGTAGTTAAGCTTATTGCACAAGGCATGTTAGATGCTACAAAAGAAACGAAAAATGTAGGCCAATTGATTTTCGATATAAATGGAGAATATGCTAACGACAGTGATCAGGATAATGTTTCTTTGCGTTCTGCTAATCCTGAGCGCTGCGAAGTCTATGCGCTTACTCAGCGCCCGAACACTCCGTCAAAACAGTTAAAATTGAATTTTTATGAAAATGCAAGCTCTTGTAAAGATATTTTGGGAACTTTGCTAAGCAATGCTGGAAGGAGTGCAATTTATGTTACTTCATTTGCAAGCGTTGTATTGCCTACACCGGAAGAAATGGATGAGATGGATATGCGAGAAAAAATCCATGCTATTCGTAGAATCCAGATTTATTGGGCAATTTTAAGAGAAGCCGGATTTGCAGCAGATGAAGGTAAGCTAAGAACTCTTCGTTTTATGAATACCAATAATGTTAAAGCGTTAGATCCACATTTTAGTGATGAGATAAGGAAAAAGGTTTATGGATCTAGTGTGCCTGATAGAGTACCTTCTCTTGAAGGAATGGTAGATGAATTTAGAGAATTCATGAGATGTTATCGTGATAATAATGAAGATCAGAAAGCTGCTTTTGGCAAAGAGGTTTTTGAAAAGGATGACATTTTATTACTTGAATTCCTGTTCCCTAAGTCCGGAAGAGGTCCAGCTATGCTTTCACAGTTTAAAATGTATCATTCAGAAAAAGCAGGTGATTTTGTAAAGGATATAATTGCATCTCTCAATGATGGTAAGACAGTAATTTTGGATCTTGGTAATGCTAATGACAGCATAAGACAGTATTTCTCAGATCTTCTGTCCATGGCTGTGTTTAGAGAGCAAGAGACAAAGTTTGTTAGCAACGGTTTAGGCGATAATTATATTGAACTGTATTTTGAAGAAGCACATAACCTATTCCCGCCACATGCAAAGGATAATAAAGATGTTTATTCCAGGTTCGCCAAAGAGGGTGCTAAATTCCATATTGGAATGGTTTATTCTACACAGTCACCTTCTACAATAAGCCAAGAGCTGCTGGTCCAGACAGAGAATTTTTTCGTTGGACATCTTGCTTCTACTAGCGAAACAAGTGCTTTGACAAAAACACAAATAGCCTTTGATGGAGTAGAAGAGGATATTCTGAGAGCAAAGACACCTGGATATATGAGAATGCTTACCATGTCTAATCGATTTATCATACCTGTTCAGGCTAAGCTTTATAGTCCTAAGAGAGGAGAATAACACATGGCATATTCTTCTGGAGGAAGGTTACCTTTTGAGTCTGCATCCAAGCTTGGACATCTGAATGTTATTGAAAGTGAATGGGTCCAGTCTCTCTTAAAGGACTTCGAAACTAATGATGTTGATAATGCAGATAACTATGAAAATGATATATGGGAGAGTTTTGATCCAAGTAGCGTGCAGTCGTTAAATCATATTTGGGCAGCTGATGGTTCTTATGTTTCTGTTGAAGAAAACCATAAAGAGCTGGCTTTTGTTAAGACTGCTCTGATGACAGTAGAGCAAGGAAAGATAGCGGCTATAGATAAGGAATATCCTCATCCGCTTAAACTTCAGGAAATCATGAAGGATAGTGCGCTATTTCATGCTACTGTATTTCCTCTTAGAAATCTAAAAAGTGATAAAGGTAATATTTATGATACTGTTCGTCATGTCATTTACGATTCTATGAGAACTGATGAGAATGGTCAGTATTTTGAAACGCTAAAATGGCTTGCTTACAAGAAGTGGGATGGACAGAAAAACAATTCTCTTAGCTTCGAGTGCCCACATTGCTCAAAGGTTATTGAAACCGGAATTCCTTATGATCAAGATACTGGAATTTGCCCACATTGCCATAAAGAAGTACTATTAACCGACATGATTGGCTTTCACCTTGATATGAATGAAGAAAATGCATCTGACTCAGTGGCATCACATTACATGCTTATTATGGAAATGCTGATGTTATTTACTGTTATTAGGCTTCAGTGGGCAAACAAAGATACTACCCTTATAAGTGATACGCTGTTCATAAAAGATGGTCCAATGACTTTGAATGGACAGTACTCCAAGCTTGTACCCAACATAAGAGAGTTTCTTAATTTTGCGAAGAATAAGGAAAGACCTATTCATATAATTGGTAGTGAAAAATCGGGCTCTTTCTTTGAGTATCTTTCCCTGTCATCAAGGTTTGTAAAGCCTGATCCAGGAATCATCAAATATGCAGTGCTCAATCATGATTATATTAGACGAGTTATTCAAAGAGCACCGGATAGAGGCAATCCCTATGGCCTTAGGACAAACTGGGGGGAGAAAGTATTTGTTTATCTGGATGAGAATACCCATATGGTTCTTAACATGACTACGGGCGGCTATGATAGATCTGACGCATACCCTAAAAGCTCTGATATTATTGGATTGCAACGAATTCTCGCCACTCTTCCAGCATTAGTAAGTAGAAAATATGAAGGAGCGTTATACCCAATTGAGCTCGTTAATGGTATTGCGTCCATGTCTAATTACCCTTCAGCAAAGATTCTACAGGATTTTGTAAGGGATGCTGTCCATTGATCGCTTTACTGAGTGATTGCTTACTCTGGAATTTTTCTATATTTTGTAA
Organism: Butyrivibrio sp. AE2005; assembly: GCF_000686965.1. NCBI lineage: Bacteria > Bacillati > Bacillota > Clostridia > Lachnospirales > Lachnospiraceae > Butyrivibrio > Butyrivibrio sp. AE2005. The sequence continues at coordinate 1,502 of NZ_JMMD01000034.1, read as the reverse complement.
AATTACTTTGGATGGTGACTTGCTTCTGGCATAAGGGGAGAGTTTTGCATGAAGATAGAATTAAGAGATTTCTATTATGAATTCTGCAATCATTATGATCAACTGGTAAAGGCGTTATATGAAGTTAATGCTGATGGAGCTATACAGGTTGGGATAAAACTTGATGTAGATTTGGATTTGATCACATTGTTGCAGATGGACTTTCAGTTATTGAAAGAACTTCAATTAAAGCATATCGATGCATCTAGTAAATACATACAACTAAAAGGCGGGGAGGATTTAGATCATTTAAGAATTATTGATTTTAATTTCTTGCATCATACAGTTTCTCCGGGAGGATCTCTTTACAACATGGCTGCTTATGATGTTGATGAAGAAACAAAGTATTTATATGATAGTAAGTATTCTGCAGATCTAAGATCTGATAATTATGGAGATTGTATGGGGGCGGCGTTTAACGAAGCTATAAATGAATTTTACAATTTGCATAATATTTTTGAGTATGATGCAGATAAAATTATATCTGAAATGAAAAAGACAGCTTCAGCATTGGAAGAAATGATTTTAGAATCTGGAGACGTTGTTAATAAGCATGTAAATGAACAGTGGCTTGATGAAAGTGCTCAAAGTAAGTTGAGTAATGAAGAGGCTGTTGAAACAACAATCGATAATAACGTAGAAAATCATCAGGAAAGTTCAGAGATAATAAATGCTTTAACTGACGTATATCATCCAGCTAAAACTGTTAAAGAACTATACAAAAGGATGGATATTTTTTATAAGCTTATTGTTAATGGAATCTATGATGAGCCTGAGAATCAGGAATTGGTTGTATATGAGCCTAATGTGGAGGAGGTGTATTTTAGAAAATTTCAAAAAGATTTTCTGAGTTTTAGTAAGCTTTATAAAGGTGTTATTAAGAAATATGAAAATACATCAGTTGATGAGCTACAGGGAAACTATAAAAAACTGTATCAAATGATGCAGGAAATAGATCTAGAGTATATGGACAAGCTCATCTCTGAAGGTGGAGTATTTAACGAATATATATCTTTTGACATGAGTTCTTATAGAGATGATGTATTTTATAATCAATTGGCTCCAAATCTGTTAGATCCTGATGTTGGTGAAAAAATGGGAATTGCATCTTCAGGTGCGATGGATCGTCGAGTGGAGATTCGAGATGCTTTTTGTTATGAGGAACCAGTTTTTATGCGGCATTTTGAGAAATTAGTAAATGTTTTAGAATTTGCTTCGAGTATTACATAAAGAATGAACATGAGGCTTTGCAGAATTATGTATTTGCAAAATCTAACGGGACTTATATTGAAGGCTATATAAGTGATTGGGAGTCTGTTGAAAAGAATGTGAAGTGGTTAGGTAATAAATATGGACAATAAGAAATTAGAGCGTTGGGCTCAGCAATTGCTTGATACAGGCAAGCGTAATAATATGATCAATTTCAGAACCACCAAAGCATCTACTGCTGAGGTGGTTTATCC
>NZ_JMMD01000033.1:0-30452 GCF_000686965.1 Butyrivibrio sp. AE2005 | reverse complement strand
CAAACAACTTCCCCAACAGAGTTTTTGATAATGCAATCGTGTTTGTCTTTAGCGACATCAATTCCTACATAAATCATATAGGACCTCCCGAAAAATAGTATTGATACTGTTTTTGATCCACAGGGCTCCTTGCAATCGTAACCTACTTCTTGATAAACCGTCATGCGGTAACTAACTGATTAACAAATAAACAAAGAGACTGTGGTTGGAGCCTTCCAAAAACCGTCTATGCGGTAGGAGAATGAAACCAATCCACAGTATCTTAAATAGCATAGTCGAACCTATAGAAAAGGTAAAGAAAGACTATGACAATACTAATAGTAGGATAATAGAGGATAAGTTTTTTATGATGAAAGAACTGGAATATCCATTTGACAACAGTTACATAATGAAAAAGTCCAAGTCGATAAAGAAGGCTCTTCTTGCTGACGGTTCGGACAGGATAAAGAAAAAGATAGCGGTGCTCGGAGGCTCCACAACTCACGATATCATTAGGATTCTGGAGCTCTTTTTGCTTAACTATGATATAGAGCCTGTTTTCTATGAGTCGGAGTACGGACAGTACTGGCAGGATGCCATGTTTCCTTCGGATGAGCTAAAAGAGTTTGCTCCTGACATTATCTTTATCCACACAAGTAACAGGAATATTATCGAATATCCTACTATGGATGACAGCGAGGCAGCGGTACAGGATAAGCTTGATAATACATTCAGGCACTTTGAGACGATGTGGCACAATCTGCATGAACTCTATCATTGTCCGATTATCCAGAATAATTTTGAGGCGCCTTTTTACAGGCTTATGGGAAACAGGGACGGATATGACATTCACGGAAGGCTTTCTTTTATCAACAGGCTTAATTTCATGTTTTCCGAGTATGCAGGAAAGGCTTCGGGAGATGAAGGAAGCTTTTTTATAAATGATATAAATTATCTTTCAACCTGCTACGGACTTGATGCGTGGTCAGATCCTCTTGCATGGCATATGTACAAGTATGCGCTCTGCATTCAGGCTATACCTACGCTCAGTTTTAATGTGGCAAATATAATCAAGTCGATTTACGGAAAGAACAAGAAGGGACTTGTTCTTGACCTCGACAATACACTGTGGGGCGGCGTTGTAGGCGACGACGGTCCGGACGGAATCGAGATAGGACAGGAGACCAATTTAGGTCAGGTTTATCTTGAATTCCAGAATTATATCAAGGCTCAGAAGGAGCTTGGTATCGTGCTTGCGGTTGATTCCAAGAACGATGAAGAGAATGCACTTGCGGGGCTTAATCATCCCGACGGAGCGCTTAAACCCGATGATTTTGTATTCATAAAGGCAAACTGGGAACCCAAGAGTGAGAATATGAAGGCGATTGCTTCAGAGCTCAATGTGCTTCCGGAATCACTTGTCTTTGTGGATGACAATCCGGCTGAGAGAGCGATTGTTACGGGACAGATTCCTAAGGTGAATGCGCCCGAGATCGATACTCCCGAGCACTATATAAGAATTCTCGATCACTCGGGATTTTTTGAGACAACATCCATTTCTGAGGATGACAGGAAAAGAAATGAGATGTACATGGCAAACAGGAAGAGGACAGAGCTTCAGGAGAGCTTCAAGGATTACAGCGAGTACCTTAAGTCTCTTGAGATGAAGGCTGTCATAGCTCCTTTTGAAAAGATGTACATTCCAAGGATTGCCCAGCTTACAAACAAGAGCAATCAGTTTAATCTTACAACAAAGAGATATACTCCCGATGATATCGAGAAGACCGCAAACGACAGCAGTAACATCACTCTTTACGGCCGTCTTGAGGATAAGTTCGGGGATAACGGAATAGTTTCGCTTGTAATAGGCAAGCAGGATGGCGAAGAGCTTCATATCGACCTCTGGCTTATGAGCTGCAGAGTTTTGAAAAGAGATATGGAATTTGCCATGATGGATACGCTTGCAAAGAAAGCAAGTGAGAGGGGAATAAAGACTGTCTACGGATATTATTACCCCACAGCCAAGAACAAGATGGTCAAGGACTTCTATTCACTTCAGGGATTTGATCTTGTGAAGGAAGATGAAGAGGGGAATAAGACCTACAAGCTTGATCTTGATGGATATACAAATAAAAACAACGTTATAGACGTGGAGACAGTATGTGCGGAATAGCAGGACTTATCGGGTTTAGAGGCGACCTTAAGGAAAACATCGGGAAGATGAATCACAGGATGCTTCACAGAGGCCCCGACGATGAAGGAATCTATATAAGTGATGACAAAAAAGTGGCGCTTGGGCACAGGCGCCTTTCTATTGTGGACTTATCCAAAAAGGGCGCTCAGCCCATGATGTCACATTCCGGACGAAAAGTTATCGCATATAACGGCGAGATCTACAATGCATCCGTGGTAAAAGACAAGCTTATCGCGGAGGGGAAAGTTACTGAATTTAACGGAACTTCCGATACTGAAATTCTTATAGAATCGATAGATGCTTATGGCATGGAAGAGACTTTGACCATGTGCAAGGGAATGTTTGGAATAGCCGTTTATGATATGGACAAAAACACTGTTACCTTTGCGCGTGACAGAGTCGGAGAAAAGCCTTTGTACTACGGAAACGTTGGCGGAGCTTTTGCATTTGCTTCGGATATCGGATGCCTTCGCGTGATAGACGGCTTTGACAATGAGATAAACACAGAGGTTCTTGATATCTATTTTACGGAAGGATATATTCCTGCGCCCTATACGATTTACAAGGGCATCTATAAGCTAGAAGCGGGATGTATCATGACCGTAAATGTCGACGATCTTTCTTCCGAGACAAAGAGCTATTTCTCGATGACGGAAACTGCCGTAAAAGGGCAGCGCAATCTTTTTAAAGGTAGCAAGGAAGAGGCGGCGGAAGAACTTGAGAGACTTCTGAAAGAATCGATAAAAGGCCAGATGGTTGCCGATGTTCCTTTGGGAGCTTTTTTGTCAGCGGGAATAGACAGTAGCACGATCGTTGCACTTATGCAGTCGGTTGCGCCCGGCAAGGTAAGAACATTTACCGTCGGAATGGAAGATAAGAAGTTCAACGAGGCCGAGCAGGCAGGCGAGATAGCAAGGCATCTGGGAACAATTCATACCGAGGAATATATAACAGAGAAGGATGCAAAAGAAGTAATTCCGCAGCTTTCCTTTATGTTTGGTGAGCCTTTTGCGGATTCTTCACAGATTCCGACATATCTTGTTAGTAAGATGACAAGAAAGCATGTTACCGTATCGCTTTCGGGCGACGGCGGAGATGAGCTTTTTGCGGGATACAGATCCTATGAGTCTGTTGAAAGAGTGTGGGGGAAGGTTGGAAAACTTCCGTACTTTATAAGAAAACCCGCATCAATCCTTATGCTTAACAGCCCATATTCAAAGAGCGAAGCGGGGATGGCAAAGGCCATGTACATGGGAGCAAAAGGTCCCGGAGATGTGCACAGGCTTGAACATGAGGGTGACCCGATTGTAAAAAAGATTGCGCTTAAGAACGGAGCAAAGCCTCTTTCTTACAAATATACGGAGATGGATACGAATTTACTTGCAGATCCTTGTCACAATGCGATGCTTATGGATATGCTTGTTTATCATCCGGATGACATACTTGTCAAAGTCGACAGGACAGCAATGGCGGTCTCTCTTGAAACCAGAGTGCCGATGCTGGACAGAGATATACTTGAATTTGCGTGGAGCCTTCCAAGGAATTACTTAAGAGAAGGGAATGTCGGAAAGCAGGTTCTTCGAAACGTGCTCTATAAGTACGTTCCCAAGGAGATGGTCAACAGGCCGAAAAAAGGTTTTTCGATTCCGATAGACAAATGGCTCCTTGATGATAAAATAAGGCAGTGGGCAGAAGCTCTTCTTGATAAAGATAAGATAAGGCAGCAGGGTATACTTGATCCCGATGTTGTAGAGAAAATCTGGACCGACTTCACACAGCGCGGAATTTACAGGATACAGATATGGTATATCCTTATGTTCCAGCAGTGGTATGAAAAAGAGTATATGATCAAGTAATAAAAGAATTATATTTAGTGGCAGGCGCCTGTTTTATAAGAAGGGTGCGTGTTATATGAAAGATTTTTTATGGGTATAACTTCGTTTTATTTTCTGTGCTTTTTTGCACTTGTGTTAATTGCATATTATACGATTCCTCTTTTGTTCAAAAAAAGAGGTCAGTGGGTGGTGCTTTTATTTGCGAGCATCATCTTCTATTTGTTTTCCGTAAATGGGAACTATGTGCAGATTGTATTTCCGCTTGCAGCCTCGTTTACGACATGGGGGCTTTTAAAGCTTTTGGCCGGGACAGAAGAAAAAGAGCTTCTAAAAAGAAGGCTGATTCTTGTTGCGGAGCTTGTTGTTCTTCTTGGAATACTTATCGTGTTTAAGTTCTATAAGTTCATAACAGGTGGCGGTATTACACCTCCTACGGGACTTTCATTCTATACTTTTATTCTTTTGGGATACTTTATTGAAGTTTATAACGGCATCGGAGTAAGAAGGGACAGCCTTCTTGAGACAACTCTCATCGGTATGTTCTTTCCGCTTGTGGTTCAGGGACCTATTATAAAAACCCGTGAACACAGTGGGCAGTTGTTTGAATATCACAAAGCTGATTTTAAGAATCTTACATTCGGAGCGCAGAGAATGCTCTGGGGCTTCTTTAAGATGCTTGTTATCTCGCAGAGACTTCGCACTGTTGTTGATAAGATTTACGCCATTGATGCAGAGTACACGGGAGCATATATCTGGCTGGGTACTGTGTGTTTTGCTTTTGAGTTATATACGAATTTTTCGGGTGGAATAGATATTGTGATCGGTTTGTCCGAGATGCTTGGAATCATTCTTCCAGAAAACTTTACGACTCCTTTCTTTGCTAAGAACATAAGCGAGTATTGGAGAAGGTGGCACGCTACGCTCGGAATCTGGATGAAGGACAATGTCTTTTACCCGCTTCTTCGTACCAAGATGATAATGGGACTTGGAAAAACGCTTAAGAAAGTCTTTGGTAAAAAGAAAGGTAAGCAGCTCACTACTTACGTTGCAATGTTCATCTTATGGTTTTCTGTAGGTTTATGGCACGGAGGAGAGGCAACTTTTGTTATCGGTTCAGGTCTTTTGCACTGGGCATATATCGTGCTCGGAGAAGTGACACTTCCGTTCTTTACATGGATTTTTGAAAAGAAGATGCACATCAATCTGCAGAGTAAATTTGCAAACGGATTCAGGGTTGTGAGAACATTTTTCTTTGTATGCATCGGAGATCTGTTTTTTAGATCAAAGAGTATTCCGCATGCGCTTGGATTGCTTAAAAGAAGCGTGAGTGCGTTTAATCCGCAGATCTTTATTGACGGTAGCTTGTTGAATCTCGGACTTAGTATTTACGAGTGGGGAGTGCTTCTTGTATCACTTGCGGTGCTCATTACGGTTTCAACTATTCAGTACAGAATGGAGCTATCACGTGACGGTAAGATCACAGGCAGCAGATTTGAAGGATATTCAAGCTTAAGAGAGTATATTGCGTCCAAGAAGCTTGTGATCAGATGGCTTGTATATTTTGCCCTGTTTTTCACAGTACTTTTACTTGCCGAGTACGGACCGGGATTTAATCCTGCGGATTCGATATATGATGACTTCTAAGTTTTAATAGCGCGGTTTGCATGCGATTAAGGGAAGTATTATAGGTTGTTGGTTTATAAGGATTTCAGATAAAAAACTATGAGTAAGAAACAGATATTTAAGATAATAATTTTCATAGTGGCGGTTATGTGGCTTATCCCTCATATCACTTACTGTATCAGAACCCCCAGTGATGCGAAGGATAGGTTTGTCGGTTTTTATGCGGAAAAAAAGAATACGATAGATGCTGTTGTTATCGGTTCAAGTCCTGTTCCTTATTGTATTGCTACACCAAGAATCTACGGGGATATGGGGATAACCATGTATCCTCTTTCTACAAACATGCAAAGACCGGTTGCAGCAAAGTATCTTGTGGAAGAGGCTCTTAAGACGCAGGATCCGGATCTTTTTATCTTTGAGATGAAGATGTGGCAGGCAGAGGATGAGCAACTTATAAATGAAGATAAAGATAAGCACATGGGTCACACAAGGGAAGTTACGGATAACATGAAGTATTCTCTTAACAGGATTCGCGCCATAAATGCGATGGTAGATGAAGATTATGCAGAAGATGCTGAGAATGATGAAGATGATGCAGAGAATGATGAAGATGATGCAGAGAATGCTGTGAGTGGCGATGGCGGCAAAGTTAATGAGGATATGAAACGCATTAACTTTTACTTTGATATTTTTAAGTATCATTCAAATTGGAAGACGCTTGTAATGTGGAGCCAGCTACGTACGTTTTTTTATGAGTATCCTGATGATCTGAAAGGTTTTACGTCTTCTGATGAGGTTGGACCTGCGGAAAAAGAGAATTGCCATAATGCTACGGATGTAGTGAAGATGCCTGCTGAGCAGGAAGAATATTTGGCGGATCTTATTTCATGTCTTAATAAGCATAATAAGGATGCGCTCTTTATTATCACTCCGTTTACCGTAAGCGAAGAGGAGCAAAAGAAAATCAATTACATCAGGGATTATGTGACAGAGAGAGGCTACAATTTCCTTGATATGAATCAGCATCTAGATGAGATTGGCTTTGATGAGGCTACCGATTACAAAGACGGCGGAACTCATACAAATATTGTCGGCGCCGATAAGGTGACCGTGTGGTTTGAAGATTACCTGTCAGAGAACTATGTTAAGACAGGCAAACTTGGCAAACATGACAGAAGACACGGCCGCAATTACAATTCCTGGAAGAAGTCCTACGACCTTTGGATGGAAGAACTCTCCCGCAGCGAAGATAAGATCCGTGAACGAATCGCGAACGGAGATTATTGGAAATCGGAAGTAAATGACGAGAATGAAGAGGCAGAATGAAGGTAGGAAAAATATTTTTAGTAATGTTGTGTTTATTACTGACAGCATGCGGTGATAATAAAGAACCAGTTTCAGGTGATATTTGCAGTGACGTATCGATCGAGGAGGCAACAAATACATATAAGGCTGTACGAACGAACTTGGATAATCCAATTGCTCCGTCTTGCAGTGAAAAAGAAGATGACGAGAGGTATAGATCATTTTTTGAAAAAGAATTTGTAGATACGGCTTCAAATTTATGGGGGCGACTATGGATGCCGAGTTTTCTTTTTACTTATGTAGATTTTGATAAAAATGGTTCTGATGAGCTTGTTATTGGAGATGGTGAGGGAATCTATTTTGTTATTACCGAAGTTAATGGAAAATATAATAAATCAGGTTCCTACGGGTGGCTTCAAAATTATGGACCGTTGCCTTCCAAACATGTAGGAAACGGATATTTTATTACAATGGCCGATGGTGGAAGTTTCACAGAACTGACTCATTATGAGCCGGCAATAAATGATATGGGAATCATTGCATATCTTAATGGGAATTATAAATCGAACAGAGGTAGTTGTTGGGATCTTTATATTCTAAAAGAAGGCGGTGTTCCTAATATTCATAAAATTAATGATTACGAAGATTGTTATGGTAATCCAAATTATATGCATTCATCACTGGATTATAGCGATTATGATTATGACGTTGACTTTAACTTTAAATATTTTAAAGGAGAGGGCGGTCTGGTAATGAATGAGCTTGGACTTAAGTATGCGGATCTCGTAAAGTCACATGATGGAGAAAATTGGCTAGAGGAACTCACATGGCGATCTGTTGGTGAAATGGTATTTATGAACAGTAAAATTTATTCTACGAAGAATATCTCGTCGGAAATGTCACATCTTTTAAGTGATGTGACAATGACGGTTTGTATTTATATCAATGAAAATGAAAATATTGATACAATAGAGGATTATATTAATTCTTATGGTTATGATAGAGATGGCTTTATAGGAATGATTCAGGACAGAGTCATGTTTGAAGATAAATATGTCAGATATAACGGGAAAATATCGCATAATCAAATTATAACCGATGATGGTTCATCCATGCACTGTGATGAATTCTATGAACTTGTGAGGGACGTGCTCAAAAACAGCTAAAAAGAAAATGGTATTAAATCAGTATTCACTTAGAGCAGTAATAAATTCTTCTTTGTTACAACCGTCGCAAAATGAATATATAGCTGCTTTTTCGTCATATATTTTGTTCAGTTTTTCATAATATGTTTTTTCATCGACTTCTACATCGTCTATGGCATAGTGAAAATCAAGAAATTTTCCTGCTTCGTCATCCAAACTGCCAAAATCATGTGTATAGTTGCTGCCTGAAAAAATACATTTCCATTTTCCTTCCGAAAGGGAATAAACTATATCATAATATTGTCCTTGGCACCCATTCGAATTACATAGAAGTCCTTTTTTTTCAATATACGAAAAACCCAACCTAAGCGTATGAAGTATGTTTACTTCTCCATGATGAAATGAAACAATCAGACATCCTTCTGCTTCACAATAACCCTCAATAGCAAGTTCGGGAATATCATCGTCATCTACATAAATGAGACTATAACGCGGGAAATCTGGGGCGGTTTCAATGTATGCTTTATACCCTTCTTGCCATGAAGAAAACCCTTTTCCAAATATCCACTGATTCTCGAGGGAGCCATCGCCGTCGCCATCGTTGGAAATACCAATGGATGCGATATCTTCATCGTGCGTAGAAGTAGAGCCGGCATCAGTGGATATGTCGTTTGCTATATCGGTTTTTGTATTTTGGCATCCTGCAAGCAAAGCTGTTATGCAGATCAGTATTATAAATGCTTTCTTCTTCATAAAAAAATCTCCTAAATGGGAATCAATTTAGTATCCGGCTTATGCATTGTTTACAGTCTTCCTGTCGGTGCGCGCTCCCCCATTAAATCGCATTATACAGTATAACTCATTTGTAGGACTTATTTTGATTATGCGGGGTTAAATCACAAAGAATTCACAATGGCCTTGCAGACTAAAATGTATAATAAAAGCCGTGAAAAATTGTACTATGAAGGATATTTGGAATCAAATGCAGAAAAAGAAAATAATAACAATAATTTCAATAATATTACTTGTGTTGGGATGCAGTTACATAGCATCAAGTAATATACTCTCGAAAAAAAGCGACAAAGAAATTACGTTGTCAAAGGCAGAGCTAAAGAGATTTACAGAAGCGTTTAATGCAGATGAGTACAAGGGTTTTCTCGAGAAAACTTTTAACAAACAAGATGAAATAGACTGGGATGTAATGCTTTGTTCGGAAAACGGACTTGTTAAGGAAGTTACTGATGATAGCGAAATAAGAGCGTACAGACGTATAAAGTGCAAAGATAGAATCCCCAATGTTTTGTATTCCGTAAATAAAGAGACTCTTACGGATTATATTAAGAAATACACTGGGAGAGATGAATGTCGGGATGATACGCTTACTTCATGGATATATATTGATGAATTTGATTCTTTTTATTCTGAACATTTAGCAAGTTTAAAAAACACATATACATGCACGGTGGGAAAGAGAAAAGGAGATCATTATGTACTGAGATTTCAGGTAAACTCTGATTCAGACAAGCATTATGGACTTTTTGCCGACAGAGTCATTTCTTTTACTAAATCGGATGAAGACTTTCTCATGGAATCTAATGCTATTCAATGGGATGATCATTGTGATAAAGAGCATTGCTATGAGGTAAAATTGTCACGCGTTCAATTTAACGAGCCGATTAAACTTATCACGTATCCTGCGGAATTAGACGGCAGAGTATCTATTATTCTCACAAAAAATAACCGTTTTCTTACAGAACTGAAGATGAGCTGTGAAAAATCATCGTGGAAAGAAACTCATTTAATAAAAATTATTGACGTTGGTTTTTTTGATTTTGATGAGGATGGGGTAAAAGATATTATTATTATCGCGGACAGCGAATTCGGAAAACAGGTTCTTCTTTACAGTACAGGATCTCTTTCTACGTTCATACAGCGTAATGAAGATTCTTTTGAGCCTGAATGGATAATCGATGAAAATACAATGTCTAAAATTGGAGGAGACTTTACTGTTGAAAGCATGAAGAATATCTTTTCCGGTATAGATGGTGTATACAGTAGCTATGAAGAGTGCTACACGGCAATTGCCAAAAAGTATTATTTTGACATCGATTGGAATTATTGGAAATATAATCTTATATATGCTGACGATGATGATATTCCGGAACTGGTAGTTGATCATCCCGGCTTTTTCATGTCTCTTTATACGTATGAAAACGGTCATGCCAGGTGTTTAATGAATCATTGGGGATATGGTATGGGAGGGAATCCGGGATACCAATATGCCCCTGGGAAGGGTATATATCATGCAGAAGATGGCAGTATGTCAGGTTCATATGAGGAATATATGTCAAAACGAGCCAAGGGCGAATTGGTACCGGATTATGAAATTGAAGATGCGGAGAAGTATCATAATTGTACTGAGAAAGAAATGACCGATGAAGAGATTATCGCAGAAGTGAATAAAATCAAGAAATATAGATTTGAGCAAATTGAAGGGACTATGAGATTTGAAGAACTTATGGGTTCACTAAATGGAGCTGAAGATTGAGACGTATAAAGGAGCATTTGGAAGAAGCTTTTGATCGGTGATGCAAAACAGTGTGGTGGGATTTATAAGAGAATAGTCTTCTCCGCTTAAAATAGAATAGGCATTATGCCCTGTTGTCGGCATTGAATGGCTGTTGAAAAGCCGTCGACTGAATAATGATATCAGATAAATCTTAAGAAATACCGTCGAAATTTCTTAAGATTTTATGTATATGGTAGATTTTTGTGTGGGGTTAAATGCAAAAATTCTATTTGACGCACGTCAAATAGAATTTTATAATATAGAAAAATATTTGACGCACGTCAAATAAAAAACAAAGGATGTAATATGGCAAAGGTAATAAGAGAAACTCAGGATCTTACATATCTAAATTGGTCGCATGTGCGGAATTCTTCCGGAACAGCAGGGACTTATCTGAAATCGAGTTCGATCATAGGCGGCCACAAGAAGTATTATAAGCTTTCAAACTTTGATTTGGAAAAGGGGATAGTAGGACATGAGTGTATAAATGAAATAATAGTGGATAGACTTCTTGATATTCTTGGCGTGGAGCATCTCGAGTATGAACTGATAAATGCTGATATTGAGATCGATGGAAATATATATAACACATATCTTTGTGCATCGTATGATTTCAAAGAGCGTGGAGAGAGTAAGGCTTCGCTTGATGATTTCTACAGACTTAATGCGCAGCCCGGAGAATCACATTATGATTTCTGCATTAGGATGGGATGGAGAGAGTATATCGAGAATATGCTGGTAATTGATTATCTTATCCTTAATCGAGATAGACATGGAGCTAACATCGAAGTGCTGAGAAATGCAAGAGCGCATACCGTTAGGGTTGCGCCTCTGTTCGATCATGGATTGTCTCTGTTATGTTCTTGTTCGTCGGATGACGATGCAAAAAAATTTGACATAATGGGAGATAAACAATGCAATAATTTCATAGGCAGCAGATCAACTTTTGAGAATCTGTCTCTTTTATCCACCAAAGGAAAAACGCTGAAAGGAATACTTGAGGCTAAGCATAAAGAAGAGATATTCAAGGATCTGGAGGGGGTGTTGTCAGACTTTTTTATTGATACTATTTGGAATATGATCTATGGAAGGTACAAGGTTTATGAAAATCTATGATATCTATGATGAAGATAATAGTCTTGATATAGGCGTTTTACTGTACCATGAAAAGAGCAAGTCGTTTATGATTGAGCTTAGAAGCGAACTTGATGAGTGGACAGCGCCGCTTCTTTTTGCGAGTTTTGTAAAAAAAGAAATCTATACGATCCCAAGGGATGCGAGTTTAATGTGGGTGAGAGAACGTGTTATTCCTATAGGAAGGCAGAATATAGGCAGTATATTGTCTACTCACAAGCTGAAAGAGTATGATGAAATGAAATTTTTGGAATTGGCGCAAGGGCGGTGTTCGCAGGATGGGCTGTGCATACGGAAGATAGATGAGTTCCCTGAATTTGTTGCGGAGAGGGATGCGCATAATCTGGTTGATTGTACAGCGCTTGCAGGAGATTTTTTGCTGTGCTTTTTTAAAGATAAAACAGTAAAAAAAATATCCCTTTCAGACATTTCGGATTTACGGGGAGTAAATAAGGTGATCGCAAGCAGAGACCTTTATGAGTCATGTAGCCTCGGTTGGGGTGGTTATTATGTTACGTTCAACGATTCCATAGATATTCCTTCATGGCTTCTTTATGAGAAAGGGCGTATGATTGATATTTCCTATGAGGATTTTATTACCTTTATAGGAAAAAATATTGTCGATACGACCAAGGCATGTGAGCTGCTTGAGTGTACAAGGCAGAATCTTTCGTATCTGGTTAAGCAGCATAACATAGAGCCTGTTATGACCGGAGTTAATGGGAATCTCTATCTTAAAAGTCAAATCACCGGATGACCGCAAATGTCAGGACATTCATAGATGTTTGAGTATATATACATTCTGGGTTATAATGATGTAGTGTATGCGATAAAATAGATGCTATACGGGGAACTTCATTCGGAGGGTGTATGATTATCATTCAACTTAAGGGCGGTCTGGGTAACCAGATGTTCCAATATGCGCTGTATATAGCGCTGAAAAACAGAGGCAAGACCGTAAAGATTGATGATGAAACGGGATTTGTAAATGACAAGCTAAGGACTCCGGTTCTTGCCGGATATGGGATTGATTATGATAAGGCCACTAAGGAAGAAGTTGTTGCTCTTACGGATTCCAAGATGGATATCATAAGCCGTATCAGAAGGAAACTTACCGGAAGGAAAACCTTTAGAATAGATGAAGTATCGGGAAGATTCGATCCTAAGATACTTGAGCTTGAAAATGCCTATCTTGTCGGATATTGGCAGAGCGATAAATATTTCTCGCAGGAGAGTGATATCAGGGATATCAGACATGCTTTTGAGAAGAGACCTCAGGAACTTATGAGCGATGCTGTGAGCTGGTCAGTGCTTCAGCAGATAGAATGTTGTGAGTCTGTCAGCCTTCATGTGAGAAGAACCGATTATATAGATGCGCAGCATAAGCATGTTCACAATCTGTGTTCGGAAAAATATTACAAAGATGCGGTAAACAAGATACTGCAGGAGTATCCCGACGCTGTATTTTTTATCTTTACCGATGACAAAGAGTGGTGTAAAGAGCACTTCAAGGGACCTAATTTCAATGTTGTTGAACTTGAAGAGGGCGAAGGAACTGATATAGCCGAGATGATGCTTATGAGCAGATGCAAGCACCATATTATAGCGAACAGTTCATTCAGCTGGTGGGCTGCATGGCTTAATGATGCACCTGACAAGCTGGTACTTGCTCCTTCCAAGTGGATAAACAACAAAGATATGGATGATGTCTATACGGACAGAATGACAAAGATTGCGATCTGAGCAATGCGGAATTAAATGATACGGAGCAATCTACATATCATTCAGGAAAAATACAAAAGAGGGATACAAGAAAACGTACAGATTATGAGTAATACCGATAATAAAAAAGTCAGTTTATTTTCAAAACTCAGATATATATTTGATAGAAAGCAGAAGGGACAGTTGGTAATATTGGCTGTCCTTATACTCTTTGGTGGTATTTTTGAAACATTTAGTATTTCAATGATGATTCCTGTTATGGCAGGCATTATCAATCAGGATAAGCTCCAAAGTGCCATTGAGGATAACAAAGTTCTAAGAATTATTGCAGAAAGTCTTAATCTCGGTACGGGATCCGAACTGGCTGCTAAATTGACGGTTTGTCTGATTGTTTTGTTCCTGGTAAAAAATGCATATCAGATATTTCTTATCTACAGGCAGAATACCTTTATCACAAGAGCAAGAAACGACATGATAAGCAGAGTCATGAGAGAATTTTTGAACAGACCGTATGAGGATTATCTCGGTGCAGATATTCCGACTGTATTTAGAATTACAGACAGTGATATACCAAGAACATTTACGCTTATGTTATCGCTTTTATCGCTTTCTACGGAATTGGTCGTTTCCATGGGACTTGGAATGGTGCTTATTATAACCGATCCGATCTTGACGGTTATATGCGTGTTTGTTTTTGTTGCATTAACTCTTTTTAATACCAAAGTTTTAAAGCCTAAGCTTAATAAGACGGGAAAAGAGAATCAGGAAACCCAGTCAAGGATTGCAAAGTGGAGACTGCAGGCAATATATGGTCTTAAAGATGTTAAAGTTCTGAACAGACAGGATTTCTTTATAAGAAATTATTATGAGTCCGGTAAAGTCGGTGCGGATCTGGCAAGGGATTATTCCGTACTTAATAATATGCCGAGAACTCTTATAGAGACCGTGTTTGTAGCTGTTGTCCTCTTGTATGTTCTCTTTTTTAAGTTGAATTCAAACGGTGTACAAAATGCAGGCGATGTTGATAAATTGATAATCGCGCTCGGACTTGTTGCTACAAGGCTTATGCCTGCTGTTAACAGGATAAATACTTATATTGCCGAGATTGCCTACAACCAGTACAGCCTTGATTTTGTATATAACAATCTTACAGATTCAATGAAGATGGATAAGGCGATGAGAGCGGAGAGAGCTGCAATCGCAGGTCCCGAGCTTCATTTGGAAAAAGATATTGAGATAAAAGATATCACATTTGCATATCCTGATGCTGAGACAAATATATTTACCGGGGCAAATATGATCGTTCCAAAGGGAAAATCTGTAGGTATCATAGGACCTTCGGGTGCCGGTAAATCAACTGTTGTGGATATTATCCTCGGCCTTTTGCATGTGCAGAGCGGAGAGATTCTCTGCGACGGAAGCAATATATTCAGTAATTACGATTCATGGCTTGCGCAGATAGGTTATATTCCTCAGACAATCTACATGGTTGATGAGTCTATAAGAGAGAACATTGCATTCGGTATAGATGCCGACAAGATTGATGAGGACAGAATCTGGGAAGTTATGGAAGAAGCCCAGCTCGCTGACTTTGTTAAGAGCCTTCCCGAAGGACTAGATACGAAGATTGGTGACAGAGGTGTGAGACTTTCAGGCGGACAGAGACAGCGTATAGGAATCGCGAGAGCCCTTTATCATAATCCTGAGATACTTGTGTTTGATGAGGCTACAAGTGCTCTTGATAATGAGACAGAGGCAGCCGTTATGGAGGCTGTCAACAGCTTCCACGGCAAGAAGACAATGATCATCATAGCTCACAGGCTCAATACTATTGAGAACTGCGACATAATCTATGAGGTCAAGGACGAGAAAATCACGCAGACTACTCTCGAGGGCAGGAATGTTATTCATTGATATTGCAAAATGAGGCTTGATTTATGTGATTGTAGATAATTGTTTCGTAATGTTATTTGCGAGTCGACATTTCACAGTGAGATACTTTCTTTTCAGAAGGATAAGATATTATGATCGGAACAGAATTTATAAAAGGGTACGGACTTGGAAACCAGCTCTTTTTCTATGTCGTGACAAGGTGCATGGCGGAAGAAAAAGGTGTGGATTTCGGTTTCATAAATCCCGGTCAGGTGGGAAATGTTTTTCACTCAAATAAGGGAATGTACTTTATGGACATTGATCTTGGAACAGAGATACCGCCTGAGGACAGAGATAAATATACAATCTTTAATGAGCAGGACGATCGCCTTTACATGGGCAATTCAAGGCACGACATGAGTAACGGATGTTACATAAGCGGTGCGGACAAAAGACTTTTTGAGATTGAGGACAATACTCTTATCTACGGAAATCTCCAGGATGAGAGCTATTTTGAAAAATACAGAGACAAGATAAAGGACTGGCTCAAGGTTAAGCCCGAGGCCGAGTCGTATGAGTATACAAGCGATGACCTCTGCATTATCAACATAAGAGGCGGCGAGTATACAAATCATCCCGAGCTCTATCTTGACAGAAAATACTTTTTAAATGCGATAGAGCATATGAAGAAGATAAATCCAGATATGAAATTCATGGTGGTAACTGAGGATGAGGAGGCCGCAAGAAAAGTGCTTCCCGAGTACGAATGTCATCATTTTGATATGGGAAAAGATTACGTTACCTTGAAGAATGCGAGATATCTGATCTTGTCGAATTCATCTTTTTCCATAATGCCGGTTCTTTCAAGTACTGAGCTTAAGTATGCGATAGCGCCGAAGTACTGGGCAAGACATAATATTTCGGATGGTTTCTGGTCTTCCGAGCAGAATATATACAGTTTTTTGCATTATCAGGACAAAAAAGGTCGTATATTTGAGGCAGACGAGTGCAGAAAAGAACTTGAAGAATATAAAAAGAGATCTGCGCTCTATGCAAGAAGAAATATAAGGCCCGGCAAGATAAGGCTCTTTTGCCAGATAATCAGAAGGAAGAGCCTGTACGGTGTCTTTTACCTGAAGAAAATCGTAAGGAGCTTAGAGAAAAGAGTCGGAATAATCAAGAGATTCAGTTATTGAATTAACCGGATCATAAATAACTTTGTTGCATCATTATATGTGTCAATAAGCAGGTTAAAAGAAATGATCGCGGTAAATAAACAGAGGAACAAAATGGGAAAAAAGATTAAGCTCCCTCAGGTTACGCTCTGCGCAATGACGAGTGTCAACGTCTATGAGACTGTGCAGGCGCTTAAATACAGCATGAGGGAAATCGAGTTTGGTGACGTTGTTCTGGTATCGGATAAAAAGCCTTTTTATCTGCCAAAGAATATCAGATTCAGCTATACTTCAAAGCTCGACAGTATCGATAAATTCAATTACAAAATGGTCTATGAACTTAAAGACCATATAAATACAGATTTTGTGCTGCTTGTTCATGCGGACGGATTTGTTATTCATCCCGAGAACTGGAATGATGAGTTTCTTGAGTACGACTACATCGGCTCTCCCTGGCCGCTTCCCAAGAATGATTACGCTTACAGGGACAGCAAGGGCACGATATGCAGAGTCGGAAACAGCGTGTCCATAAGGTCTAAGAGACTTTTGGAGTTTCCTTCCAAATACAACCTTAAGTGGGAGAGGGTTGACGACGGATTTTACAACGAAGATATTTTTATCTGCTGTCATTCCAAGAATGCAATGGAAGAAAAGGGCTTTAAGTGGGCGCCTTTTGAACTTGCACTTACATTCGGAAGAGAGCATCCGCTATCTGAGAATAAGGGCATAGAGCCGTTTGTCTTCCACAAGTGGTGGGGAGAAAATGCGGATTATCCCAGATTTTACAGCCCGAAGAAGCGCTTTAAGATGGCTGTCAGACCGTTCCTGTTTTGGAGAAAGACCAAAAAGTGGAAAGAGGAGCATAACATTACATGATCTTTTCAATCATAGTTCCCGTGTGCAACGGTGAGAAGTATATCCGCGAGGCGGTTGATTCTGCGCTTGCACAAAAAGTAAATAGCGAGGATATGTTTGAGATCATTCTTTCCGAGAACGGTTCGAGTGACAAAACTCCTGCGATATGCGATGAATACGCCGCTGCGAACGATAATATTTCCGTCATCCACAAAGGAAAGATAGGGCTTTATCAGGCAAGGCAGGAGGGAATAAAGGTCAGCAAAGGCGACTATATTCTTGCACTCGATGCGGATGATAAGCTTGTTCCGGGAATGTTGTCAAAGCTCGCAGGTCTTATCAGGGATTATGAGAAAAAAGGAAATGCTCCCGAGCTGATTTTTTTCAATGCGACAGAGCTTGACGGCGATAATACAAGGCTTAAAGATTTTTCTTTTACAAGTGGAAAAATCTACAGCGGAGATGAGAAGCGTGCTTTTAAAGAGCTTGTACTAAAGGGTGATTACCTGAATGCCATGTGGATAAAGTGTATTCACAAGAATATTGCGCTTATAGATGTAGAGAGAATCGGGCTTAACTACGGCGAAGATCTTCTGCAGACCGCGGAGTATGTCGACAGAGCCGACGGGATAGCCTACATAGATGAGATTCTTTATTATTACAGAAGAAACGAGCAGAGTCTGACTGCGAGTTATAACAAAGCTTTTCTTGATAACCAGAAGATCGTTTGGGGAGAAATCGACAGAATGGGCGATAAATGGGGGCTTACAGATCTCTTTGATGTTCTTGATAAGAGAAAATCCCTTACCTGTGCCATTGCGGTGGCAAAGATTGTTTACTCAGGATTGTCCTATGGGCAGAAGAAGAGAAAGCTTTCGGAATTGTTTTCAGATGATTTTTACAAAAAGTATTTTGAGACGGATCTTCCGTGCTTTGCGCCCGAAGAGGACATATACGTTCACGGTCTTATGACTGTAAACGGCGGAAAGAATCTGTACAGAGAAGCTTTTGTCAGTACTGTTAAGACTGCGATCAAGAGGATTGTAGGTAGGAGATAACAGATGGTTTATGATTTAATACCATTTTTCAACGAACTTGATATATTAAAGCTAAGGCTCGGAATTCTCGATAAGTACGTGGATAAATTCATTATTGAAGAAGCTACGGTGACTTTTTCGGGAGAGCCCAAGGAACTTTGTTTTGATAAGAACAGAGAGCTTTTTAAGGATTATCTTCACAAGATAGTTTATATAACCGTTGATGATACACCTATGGATATCTCAACGCATGAAAGAGATTATTATCAAAAGAACTGCTTAAAGCGCGGACTTGAAGAAGTGGGCGCGACGGCAGACGATGTGCTTATCTTCGGAGATGTCGATGAGATTCCGAATCCGTCCGTTCTTGAGAACATCATTGCAAATTTTGACAAGAACAAGGTTTATCATCTGGCTCAGAGAAACTTCTATGTATACATGAACATGGAAGAGAAGTCGGGAAAGCTTTTGTCCATAACGGGAGAGTTTCCTGAGATAGCTGAAAAAGACAGAAAGTGGCTAGGAACCAAGATCACGTCACTTGATAATATACCTAAAGAAGGAATTGTAAGGCTTCGTGATATCATTCCCGTAACGGACGAAAGGTCTGTGCGAGTTGCGAACGGCGGCTGGCATTTTGGATATATGGGCGGCTACAAAGAGACCAATCCCGCAAAGAGGATAGGAATCAAGGTTAAGGCTGCAGCACATCAGGAGCACAATGACAAAGAGGTTCTTGCGGAGACCATGGATCACTTGGTTCTCGGACAGGATATTTTCGGCAGAGCAGCGAAGTTTGAAAGAGGCGAGGTAGACGAGACTTATCCCGCATATCTTCTTGAGCATATGGATGAATACAGGCATCTTGTAATGCCTAAGATCACAGCCGTATCAAAGCTTTACCACTACTTGGATATTACGGCGGGAAGATTTATGAGAAAAGCTTTTCGCAAGATAAAAAGAATTCTTAGCAGGTAGATAACATGAACTTTTTAAGTGAAGAAAAAAGGGCTAAACTTAGTGAAGTTTTATTTTACGTTGCGCTCAGCATTGAGCTTGGTATAATGCTGTTGGAAAAGACTGTAATTCCTTTGCATGATTGCCAGAGTTATGTGTATCGTGTGACCTTTCTTTTGACGCTTATTGTTGTGCTTTTAATGAAGCATGACAAAAAAGAATGGATAGTAATAGGTGCGGTATGCTTGTTTACTTTTGTGAGTTACAGGATTTCAGGTAAGAATGACCTGCTTAGATATGCAGTATTTATGATGGCTGCAAGAGATATCGACCTTAAGAAGGCTATGAAGTATATTTTTTACGTATCGGTAGCAGGGTATGCATTGATAGCACTTTTATCCGTTGTCGGGAAACTGGGAGTTGTTGCACCACCTCCGAGAGATTACGGACGAGGCGACATAGAAGTGCGTTATGAGTTTGGATTTGGTCATGCCAATACATTCTATGGCAGTGTTTATGCATTTGTGTTACTTTGGATGTGGATTTACGGCGAAGCTGCTTCGTTAAGGGAGTGGCTGCTTGTATTTGCTCTCAACTTTATGGCAAGCGTGGTTTCGGCAACCAGGACAGGAATGCTTGTAAGCGTTTTGACATTCGGTGTGGGATTTTTGGCAAGATTTTATAAGAAGATCAAAGAGTGCAAGATTGTTTATGTACTTACGGCGCTTGTGACACCGGTTTTTTGTGTGGCTTTTTCCGTTTGGTCGGCTGTTGTAAGTAAGGTGCCAAGGTATGAGTTTGAGCACAAACATTATGATCTGATCGAATGGATTGACGATAAGCTTAATAACAGAATACACGATCTGTACAGGGAAACTGAGAAACATGCAGGTTCAATATGGACTTGGAAGCTCTTTTCCGATGGCAATAGCGAAGAGACCTTTGACATGGGCTGGGTAAGGATTTTTTACTGGTACGGGATAATCCCGGCTATTGTTATCTCGGCGCTTATTGTTCTGATCATATATATTTGTTATAAGAAAAAAGATGTTTGGACTTTGATCATAATTTTATCGCTTTCAATCTATACGGTTGTGGAAGCGACATTTGTATCGGAGTATATAGGCAGGTTGTTCATACTCCCTGTAATAGGAGTTTATCTCGGGGAGTTTGTAAATAGAAAAAAGGATGGAGAATGTCTGAGAAGTTAAGAAAAAAGATTTTTTATATATTGATGGCTGTAGCTTTTTTGTCAGTGCTTATCTATGCGTTTCTGACTCCTAATATGTCGGATGATCTTGTTTATTGGGATCGCGACGATTACGGAACGAAACTGGCAAATAGTTTCTTTGATCTGTTTAAGCTTGAATACATGCATTATCTGGATCATAGCGGACGAAACGTTGCTCATTTTATACTCAGAATTTTTTTGTTCATGAGAACAAAGTGGGTGTTCAATGTAGTTTCTGCGCTTGTATTTATGATTCAGACACTTCTTATATATGCGAATGTTGATATGAAGAAGAAGTATGACATCAGAGTATATGCGCTTGTAATAAGCTTTTTGTGGATATTCGATCCTGCGATCAGTAACACGGTATTCTGGGAGGACGGAGCGTGTAATTACCTCTTTACAACGACGATAATCCTCGGTTTCATCACATATTTCAGGAAATGTATGAATCTTGAAAAAAAGAGTACGCCCGGAGTGATCGTCTCGGTTACTGTATTGGGAATTCTTGCCGGCTGGTGTAATGAGAATACATCGGGCGGAGCTATATTGTTTATATTGATGATTCTATTTCTTAAGTGGAGAGAGAAGAGGAGCCTTTCTTTTGTTAAGCCGTGGATGATCTGCGGACTTGCCGGAAGCATTGCCTCATTTATGTTAATGTTTTTGAATCCCGCAAATTTCTCAAGAGCGGAAGACGGAGCTTCAAAAGAAGCACATACGGGTCTTCTGGGAATTATGGCAAGATTTCTTAAGATGATCGTGAATATAAAGGAACATTATATTGTTATTACACTTATGTTTGTGGCTTTGATCATCATCATTCGCAGTATATGTGCTTCTGAAGAAAAATATAAAGAAGTTACAGCGTATATGAGACTCATGGCTTTTATAGCGCTTGCTTCGGCAGTTGTTCTTATTCTGGTGCCTGATGAACCGCAGCTTAGAGCTTACTATGGTGCGAGCATCTTCTTTATGATTGCGGTGTTAAACGGTATTGCTGTTATGATGAATATGACCGATCTGACCGTATCTGCTGAGAATGATAAGCTTGAGAAACTACTTCAGGGATTATACACTTCAGTGATCGCTGCTGTCGGAATCTGGCTTTCGTTTACTTATATCACGCAGGGTGCGTTTGTTGCGCGAGTTTATAGGGAATATAGTGAGAGATATCTTTATCTTGAGGAGCAGGCGAAGGCAGGAGAAACTGATGTAGTAGTTCCGATACTCAGACCGCAGTGGAAATGCAAATATACCGAGATGGCATATGATTCCGACATTGCTCTCGGTGATGGCGTTATCGATCTTGAAACCGGTGAAAAGCGCGGTTACAATTCAAATTATTATACATATGCATGCCACTTTAGACTTGACAGCATTACAGGAGTTGAAAGGGATGGCTGGACGGATTATCCTGAATATTCTATGTGGGATTTAATATCGCACACCATAATGAAAAAGTAAAGATAGTTTTACCCGCAGTACCATGGAGAAAGTTTTGAACACAGAAATACTTGTTAGCATCATAATCCCCATATATCAGGCAGAAGGCACGCTCAGAGAGTGCGTCTTGTCTTGTGTTACCCAGAAAGGGATTGAAATTGGTGATTACGAGATTATTCTTGTGGATGACGGCTCCAAGGACGACAGCGCAAAGATTGCAGATGAACTTGCCGAAGAATACGGGCAGGATAAGATAAAGGTCAAGCACATAAAGAACAGAGGCGTTTCGGGAGCAAGAAATATCGGGCTTGAGATGGCAACGGGAAAATATGTGTATTTTGTTGACGCAGATGATACAATATCTGAGTATTGCATCGCAAATATGCTAAAATACGTTGATGAAAACACTGTTTTGGCGGATGGATGCAAGAACCTTGATTCGCCTTATGTGTTAAGCGGTTATCAGTACATTGAAAACTATACTCTTGAGAGTAACACTCATGTATGGGGAAAGCTCTTTTTACGTGAAAGACTTTCCGAGGCACACATTCATTTTAAAGATGGGCTCACTATCGGAGAAGACCTGCTTTTTTTACTTGATGTGGCACTTTCCGAAGGAAAGAAAAAAGGCGTAAAGGTCGTTCCTGTGGAAGCTGATGATTACAGATATACAGATAACGAGAACGGAGCCATGAAAACCGCTTTTAAAGAAAGTTTTCTGGATCAGCTTACATGTTGGGAAATTGCTGAGGATAAGCTTAAAGAAGTTCATGAGTATATTTCGGTTTATTCTTTTGTAAAAGTTGCTGTTTCACAGATACTTACGGCACTTCTTGTTATCGGAAAGGTATCTGTCATTCCCGAGAATGAGAGGGATAATGACCTTGCAAGGGAAGCGGTTAATGCCGCAGGCGATAGAATCAGGCACGCTTTGAAGACAAGAGGTGCATTTGCCGCATTGTCTTTTGGCCACAAGATAAAAGTTATTTTGTTCAAGATTAGTCCTAAACTTTATTTGAGTCTATATGCAAAATATAAGGACAGGTGAATATATATGAATATTGATTTTAACAGACCGATAATTTTATATATGCACGCAGGTTCGGGGAACCATGGTTGTGAGGCGATAGCCAATACTACAGTTAAGTATATTGCCGAGCAGAGAGAGAAGACCGGGGCTGAGGAGGATCTTCCGCTTTTTGTTGTAACCAACAGCTGCGCGGAGGACAGAAAATATTCACTTGGAATTCTTGAAAAAAAGGGACTTTGTACTATTGTTGAAGAAAGACATATAGACAGACACTTTATTCCTCATGTAATCTACTATTTGTGGAGACTGGTCACAAGGGATAAGCAGTCTTTTTTGAGATACAGATATAAGGACGCGTTTAAAGAGTTTGACAACGCTGTCGGAAAAGCCAATAAAGGGAAAGGTGCAAAACCGCTTGCCATTTCTATAGGCGGAGATAATTATTGTTATAAGAGCCTGGTTCCCGATCTTATATTGGCGCACAAGGTTTTTATTAAAAGAGGATTCGAGACGATACTTTGGGGATGCTCTATTGAGCCAAAATCCCTTAAGGATAATAAGCTTGTTAAGGATCTGAAGGCTTATGACATGATCTATGCAAGAGAGTCCATTACTTACGATGCGCTTGTTAAAGCAGGTTTTGATAAGGATAAGCTTATTTTTGAAAAAGATCCGGCATTCAGGCTTGATACAGCGAAGGTTCCCGGAATCAACGGTTTTCTTCCGGGCAATACGGTCGGAATAAACTTAAGCCCGATGGTTCGTAATCTTGAAAAAACACCGGGTATTACTATGAAGAACTACAGTAATTTTATTGAGTTTATTCTTAGGAATACTCATCAGAACATCGCGCTTATTCCGCATGTTGTGTGGAAAAACAATGATGACAGGAAGCCGCTTAAAGAGCTTTACGATATACATAAGTACACGGGCAGAGTTGTTATGCTGGATGATATGCCCGCTGAGAAGCTGAAAGGCTATATATCAAAGTGCAGTTTTTTTGTCGGAGCAAGAACTCACAGTACAATTGCGGCTTACAGTAGTAATGTTCCCACACTTGTTATAGGATATTCGGTAAAGAGTAAGGGAATTGCAAAAGATCTTTTTGGAACATACAAGGACTATGTCCTTCCCGTTCAGAAACTGGCAAGCGAAAACGCGCTTGTTGACGCATATATGCGTATTATGGAAAAGCAAAATACAGAAGCAGAGGCACAAGGAGGAATACAATGATCATAATTCAGATTGCGGGCGGTTTGGGAAACCAAATGCAGCAATATGCGCTATATAGAAAACTCCTCAGTCTCGGAAAAGAAGTTAAGCTGGATATTTCCTGGTTCAGTGAAGAAGTACAGAAGAAGATGCTTGCTCCCAGAGAGTTTGAGCTTCCTCTTTTTAAAGATCTTCCTTTCGAAGTCTGCACCGATGAAGAGAGAGACAGATTTTTAAAGCAGAATCTTTTTTCTGCAATCAAGGGAAAAATAACCAAGAAACTTGGACTTACTGCATCTTCAAATCCAAATGTGTTTGTTGAGACTAAGATGTATCACCCCGAGATATTTGAGTTTGAAGATAAGTATATTACAGGTTATTTCTTATGCCAGAAATACTATGAAGATATTATGGATGAACTCAGGGAACTCTTTGTATTCCCTCCTCACAGAGATTCGGATCTCGCAATGAGAAACAGGATCATCTCTGAGAAGATGGAAAGATTTCCTTCTGTCAGTGTACATTTGAGAAGGGGAGATTATCTCGATCCGGCAAATGTAAATATTCTCGGAAATATTGCTTCTGATGATTACTACAAGAATGCGATGGATTATTTTTTGAAAAAAGATCCTGAGACGCATTTCTATATCTTTACAAGCGATCACGATTACGCGAGAGAGCACTATGGCGATATCTCCAGATATACGATCGTTGAATGGAATAACGGCAAAGACAGCATCCAGGATCTCATGCTCATGAGCCACTGCAGAGGCAATATCTGCGCCAATTCCACATTCAGCTTCTGGGGAGCAAGGCTTAACAAGAGACCGGATCACGAGGTCATCAGGACATACAAGATGAGGAACAATCAGCCGATAGATCCTGATACCATGCATGACTATTGGAAGGGCTGGATTCTCATGGACAATAAAGGAAACATAGTATAATGGGAAGAGTTCAGGCGGCGAAGAAGAATATTTTATTCGGGTACGTAGGGCAAGTTGTGTCTTTGATCATGACCTATGTTTTACGTACCATTTTCATCATGAAAATCGGCAAAGAGATGCTTGGTGTAAACAGTTTATATGCCAATGTTTTGCAGCTACTTAATATGGCTGATATGGGCATAGGAACTGCTCTTAATTTCAGTCTCTACGGACCTGTTGCCAGAGGTGAAAAAGAAAAGATCAAGTCCTACATGCAGTTATATAAAAAAGCATATAATTATATAGCTTTTGCTGTGTGTGCTATTGGACTTATTCTGGTCCCATTTCTCAAATATCTGATAAATCTTCCGGAAGATTTTGAAGTTGCACAGAGAGATCTTATACTTTATTATCTGATATTTCTTTTTAATACGGTGAGTACGTATTTTGTTGCATATAAGTATAGTCTTGCAAATGCAGAGCAAAAAAATTATGTTCAGACAAATGTAATTACGTTCACAAAAATAATAACTGTATTCTTTCAGATTATTGTGGTTCTTGTTACCGGCAATTTCTATTTTTATCTTATTACAGATGCGGTAATACAGTTGATACAAAAGATATTTGTCTCAAAGTATCTTGATAATATGTATCCATATCTTAAGGAAAAGAATATCGAGAAACTGTCTAAGGATGAAGAGGGCGAAGTTTGGACCAAAACAAAGGCACTTGTGTTTCACAGAGTCGGAGACGCGTTCAGACTTCAAACGGATCAGCTTATCATTTCACCATTGCTTGGAACAGTTATGTCGGGTGTGGTGGACAATTATAATCAGATAATTGTTCAGACTTCTAATTTTGTAAATATCATTTTCAATTCCGTAATATCCAGCTTTGGTAATTTGATAGCAACAGAAGATAAGTCAAAACAGTACAGTATGTTCAAGGTTTATAGATTTTTTGCTTCGTGGGTTTATGGATTTTCTGCTACCGGATTTATGCTTCTTATTTCTCCGCTTGTAAACATATGGCTTATCAAGGGGGGGAAAGTGGCTCCTGAAGAAATAGGCGAGTGGATTCTTCCCGGAGTTGCTGTTTTTCTGATTCTTACAGATTACTATTTTAAGGGTGAGAGAATAGTTCTTTCAAATTATAAGACGGCGGCAGGCGTATTTGAACAGGATAAGTATCTTGCTTTGATTCAGGGAATCGTCAACTTGATATTGTCGATTTGGCTTGTTCAGACGCCGCTTGGTATTTCGGGTATATACGTAGGAACAGTGGTGTCAGGTCTTATTGCCAATATGACTAAGCCTGTTATTATTTACAGAGCATGTTTTGGTATGAGCGCTGTTAACTATTATATTGATTCGTTCAAATACCTGGTATCTATGGCACTTGTAATGGGAATATGTTATATGATTCAGCAGTATGTAATGCCTGAGCCTACGATACTTGGATTTGCTGCAATGATGGTTATTATTACCGTTGTATTTAACGGAGTATATTTTCTTTTATACGGAAGAAGTGAAGAATTCAAATATCTTTGTGGAAAACTCAAGGCCAGAAAGGCGTAATTGTGGACAACTCTGCATATTATGAAGTGGTCGGCAAGACCGTAGAACAGCTTAATAATATTATGAATGTCAGCCTTTCGGACAGGGTGAAAGATACTGTAAAAAAGGCACTTGGTAGAAGCGTGCGGACAAAAGATCCGTTCTTTTGGCATGCGGGGATGCTTATGGTAGGGCTTGTTTCGGCGCTTGAGTGTCTCGATAAAGATGAAGACGCTAAGGAAATTAGCGATAAGATCAAGGCTTCTATTGAAAGCCATGTGGATCTGTGGCTGAGGAAGACGGGCGGTAAAGTAAGCTTTGTAGATGATGCGCTTGCGGGATTTGCGCTTATTAAGGCTTATGAGATAACAGGAAATGAAAAATATAAGAATGCGGCAGACGCAGTCAGTTCGTATTTGAAGAATGCGGGAAGAGATGCGGAAGGCGCGATTCTTTATAACTCCGGAAGAAGTGGAAATATCTTTGCTGACGGAATCGGGCAGGTTTCCATGTTTATGGCGGCTTGTGATGATAAGGCATTTGACAGCAACGAGCAGCTGAGACTTTTTTTAAAAAACGGAATGGACGAAGCGAGCGGACTTTGCTATCACGGCTATGAACTAAGGAAAGATGCCGACGTTAACGGAACTTCTAAGAATTGTTATGCTTTTGAGAAAAAAGGAATTCTTTGCTGGGGAAGAGCGTTTGGCTGGCTTATCATGGGTGCGAGTGTAAATGCTTCTTTGGGCAAAGCAAATGAAGAGTCCCTGAAATATTTTACAGATATGTGCGAGGCGGCACTAAAGTATCAGAGAAAAGACGGTGGCTGGAGCTGGCAGATGCAGGCTGTTGACGGACATATAGATCTGTCTGCAACAGGTATGATAGCATATGCACTTGGTTATGCGCTTAATAATGATGTTTTTGGTGAAGATGATATATCAGGCAGAATCAGTGAGGCGTTAAAGAAAGCAAAAGATTGTATATATGCCCACACCGAAAGCGGGATTGTGACTGATTCGCTGAGCTCGTGTGATGACTTTGCGGTGCATTATCAGACCTACGGAAATAATCCATGGGGACAGGGGGCGGCATTGGCAGCGCTTTCAGTAATACATTAAATAGAAAAAAATTAGAGGAAATGCCGGTTGATTCAGCATTTCTTCTTTTTTTGCATAAAATTTTGCTATTGTATTAAGAAAAATATGATGGTATACTTCATGTAGTAATCAAAACTACATCAGATGATTTTGTAATCGAGATACGTGGGAGGTATAATATGAATACCAAGGAATTAAAGAAGTTTTTTAAGGAGCATCTTGTTCCTTCGAAATTATATAAGGTTGGCGGACATCACAAGAATCGCGTTTGTCTTGCTAAGACAGAAAACGGATGGGAAGTTTTCTTTCAGGATAAAAAGGAGAGAATCGGTGTGATCAAGTTCTCTGATGAAGCTTCTGCCTGCGACAAGATGAAAGAAGAGCTTCGCAAGGTGATGGAACAGCTATACGGAGTGACATGGGCTCCGGCCAGATAATTAAAGTAATATGGATTAGTTCGTATATCGTTGGATGTCAAAATGTACTTTTGGCATCCATTTTTCATTTGATAGGAAATCCTTATCAAATAAAAATGTAAAAAGGGTGAAATGTTATGAAAAAGACTATGGTTTTATGGAGTGCGATTGCGATTTAGGCAATCATGCATGTTGTTTTGAGTTCATTTGGAATTATGTCATTAACGAATATGAAAAGTGGAGGATTCGTTATTGCCGCATATATAATCGCAACAGATCAGGTTATAAAGAACGTTGTGGATATGATACCCAGAGAGTCATTTATGGATATGTTCGCAGGGGGCTTAAGAAATAAATTATTTTTATATAAAATTACGAAATAAGCTTTTTTGAGATACAATCTCTATGTTAAAATACGATTACAGGTTGGCTATGAGTATTTATTCAAAAAAATGGAAAAGGAGATTAAAATATGGCAAATTTAGAACCCAGAACAAATGAACTTAAAGGAACAGAGACAGAAAAGAATTTGCTTGCTGCATTTGCAGGTGAGTCTCAGGCAAGGAATAAATATACATATTTTGCTTCAAAGGCAAAAAAAGACGGCTATGTTCAGATCAGTAAGATCTTTGAAGAGACAGCCAATAACGAGAAAGAGCATGCTAAGCTCTGGTACAAGATTCTTTCAGGAATCGGTTCAACTGTAGAAAATCTTAAAGAAGCAGCAGAAGGTGAGTCTTACGAGTGGCAGGAGATGTATCCTTCTTTTGCAGCAAAAGCTCGTGAAGAAGGTTTCAACGATATTGCATACCTTTTTGACAGAGTTGCTGAAATTGAGAAAGAGCATGAGCAGAGATACAAAAAACTTCTTGAGAACATCGAGAAAGAGCTTGTATTCTCATCAGAAGGCGATTCTATCTGGATCTGCTCAAATTGCGGTCATATTGTAGTAGGACCTAAGGCTCCCGAGATGTGTCCTGTTTGCAATCATCCTAAGAGCTATTTTGAGAAGAAGGCAGAGAATTATTGATATAGAGCTGATTGGCTTATATTTATAATGACAGGTCAAAAGAGCTTTCGCAGAGATTTAGACAGTCTTTGTGAAGGCTCTTTTTCTGTTGTTGTTATGAATTAATAATTTTTTTATAAATAGGGTATTGATTTCTTGTTCTATTTGTTCTATAACATACTTGAAAAGAAAATTAGCAGCCAAGAGATGAGAGTGCTAATACATCGTCGCGAGGTTGCGCAAACTACTACAACAAAAAATTTATATAAAAAGGAGTGATGACTTATGTTGATGCCTATGTTATGGAGTAACAATAATTTGTTTGACGAGATGGATGACTTCTTTGGTGGCAGATTATTCGGTGACCTGTATGATTCCGGACTTATTGAGAAGAACTTCGAGCCGGCATCAGGTCTTATGAAGACTGACGTCATCGAGAAAGATAACAGTTATCAGCTTGAAGCCGAGCTTCCGGGATTTAACAAGGAAGATATCAATATCGACCTTAAGAACGAAGTGCTTACCATCAGTGCTACACATAATGAGAACAAGGATGAGAAGAATGAGAACGGCAAGTACATCCGTCGTGAGAGAAGAAGCTCTTCGTACCAGAGATCCTTCCGTACACCGGGACTTAAACCTGAAGATATCATAGCTCAGTACAAGAACGGTGTTCTTACGGTCAACATCCCCAAGAAGGAAGCTATTCCAGAGAAAGAGGAGGCTGTGAAGATCGAGGTTAAGGATTGATTAAAAGAAGTAATAAATATCCCGGCATTCTATGATTCAAATAGAATGCCGGGATATTTTATGGAGTGCGCCTAGCGGCGCACGTTTCTAACGGGTTAAAGTCCCGAATCCACCTGGTAGTGGGAAGGATATAGCCGAAGGCAAGGGTGTCCATCGTGAGATGGAATCTGAAGGAAGCTGGATATGAGGAACATACTAACTCATGGGCAAATCTCTGGTCTGACGAACAGAAATCTCATATAAGGTTATGCATGAGGGTGAGGCTGCTCCACAAGTCGAAGCCCAATAACTACACGGAATCATGCATGATAAATGAGGCAGATAGATGGAGAGGAAGAAACGTGTGGTACCTAGGGAGATCTGTTGCGATATGC
>NZ_JMMD01000032.1:0-30813 GCF_000686965.1 Butyrivibrio sp. AE2005 | reverse complement strand
CATTTTATATCATCTTGATAAGGCAAAGTATGAAAAAGAAAAACATCTTCAAAGAAGGCCTCAGAATAGAGAAGATATGCCTCTGGTGGGTATTTTTTCCCAGCGTGGAAAAGACAGACCTAACAGGATTGGCATGACTTCGGTTGAAATTGTATCTGTTTCGGAAGACAGACTCGTTGTCAAGGGGCTTGATGCGATTGATGGCACACCGATCCTGGATATCAAGCCATACTATCCTGTATATGATAAAAAAGATGCAGTTGTTCCGGAGTGGGTTGACCGCTTGATGGAGCATTATTTCTAATAGATAAATTCAAGTTTGCCGGAATCAATAATGCACCAAATAGGCAGCCTTCTGGACTGGGCAGGGAATTAGGCTCATTCCGAAAGGCTGTTTTTGCCAAAATACGGCACAATCCCAACTCAGAATATCTCCGAATGGCGAACCCGGGGTGACTACTTTTTGACTACTTTTCATGTCCATGATATTCCGAAATATTCCGTAATATTACACGATTGTGTTATTATTTTAATGTCGCGTGATAGAGTAAACACTTTTGTAATCCACCGGTGGTGCGCATTTCAGCGAATAACTCGGAATATCAAGGAGTAGGAATATATGATTAAAATACTGTTTGTCTGCCACGGCAGGATACTAACATAGAGGCTGAAATGCCTATTTTAGCTGGATATACAGGGTATGGCCTTTGGATTTGCACCTCATTTGCACCTTTTGAGTTTACAAAAGAACGTATAGTAAACAATAAAGAATCATTAAAACACGGCTCCAATATGGCAAATGAAGACATGGATGAAATACGTACGATGTTGGATAACGAAAATTTACAGTATGAAGTAGGCAGGACAGAAAGGTCGTGATGTTATGGGCGAAGTATTTGAAAAACTGGCAAATAAATATGCTGATGCTATTGCAAGGGAGCGTGTTGAGCAGACAAAAATAAAAATTATAAAGAATATCATGAAGAACATGAAATGGTCGTTAGAGGATGTGTTTAATGTTCTTGAAATTAAGGGCGAGGAACGTGAAATAATAGCAAAGCAACTTCAGAATTATGAGTTTGACAAACTGATGAAAAACTCCCAGAAATGGGCAAAAGAAGTAAGTATGACGGAGGCAGATATTAGTGAAGCTATAACTTCTGTTAGGAAAAAAAGAAAGACGTAATGAGTATGTCCGAGATGAGAGAATTATTTGATCTTTTAAAAGAAAATGGAATTCAAATAGATACCGGTTTCAGCGGTTAAGAAATTGCAGCTGTTGAGAATCTGTATGAGTTAAGCAGAAAAGCAAAATTAAGCGAATGCGCTGTTCCGAAATTTTTCGGCAAAAGGGGTTTGGGGCGATTCGCCTCCAACAAGCGTTAAGAGCATTTGTCCCACAAATGCACTGCTTGCCACTTTTTTAATAGCCCTCGTAGGGATTCTTTAGAAGCGGCGTTATCAACTAAACTAACATAAAAATTGAATACTAACATTATATGTGTTAGTATAAAATAAAAATGTTAGAAAGGGCTAAAATGAAAAAACTTTTCGAACAAGTATACGGAAGAAAACTGGATTCATTTGAAGAAACGAAATACTCTTTGCCGTTATATTTGCAAGATGGCAAGAGGTTTTACAGAGTGTCTGTTTCCGGAAAAGCATTTGTTGTCGTTTTTTTCGAAAATCAGGAGCGATTTAATATAAAAACCTTAAAAAAACAGTTGGCATCCTACCAAAATGCTCTAAAAGAGGATGCTGTTTATGGTTTTGACAAAATCAGTTCTTTTCAGCGTAATAGCATGATTGAGAATGATATTCCTTTTGTATCGCGTAATGGTCAGATGTATTTGCCATTCATGGGTGTGCTGTTTGAAAAGTGTGCCATGGGTGAGGATGTTGTCAAGGAACGCTTTGCGCCGGGATCACAGCTCCTTTTTCTCCTTTTTTTATATGAAAATGATAGTTATACAAAATTGGAGGCGGCAAAGAGGTTGCAGGTTTTGCCGATGGCAATATCCAGAGCATCAAAGCAACTGCTTGAAAAGGGATTAATTGAGGAAAAGAAGCAGGGCACTGGAATTGTAATGACTGTTAGCGTTAAGGATCGAAGAGAGCTATACGAAAAAGCAAGGAAATATTTAATTAATCCTATTCAAGGAGTCATGTATTTGCCTAACGGAAAAGTGGATAGCAGCGCACCTGCATCAGGGGAATTTAGCCTGTCTCAAAGATCTGAACTGGGTTATCCGAAGTATGTTGAGTATGCATTATATAAAGATTTGCCATTCTTTAAAGAGTTAGTTGGCGTTGATCCGGACCTGAACTATGAGGCTGATATTGTTCGCGTTCAAAAATGGAAATACGATCCGGTTATGCTTTCATGTAATGGGCAAGTTGACCCTGTATCGCTTATTTGCACATTTGAGGATACTAATGATGAGAGAATTCATAAGTGCCTGAAAGATGTTAAGGAGGAAATCTGGAATTGGCAGATAATATAGAATTAAAAAATAATCTTATGTCGTTTAAAGAGACATTCCGAGAATATACGGATTATTATACCGTGATAGGTGGAACTGCTTGTATGATCCTTATGGAGGAGGCGAGCAGAGACTTTCGAGCTACAAAGGACGTTGACATGATTTTGATTATGGAGGATGGTGGCAAGGAGTTTTGTAAAACTTTTTGGGAATACATATTGCGAGGAAAGTACACATGTGGTTGGAAAAATTCTGATCCGCACTATTACAGGTTTACAGAACCGGCTCCAGGGTTCCCGTCACAGATAGAGCTGTTTTCCAAACGAACAGATTTTGAAATGGATTCCCGCATTATTCCTGTTCATATTGATGATGACGTATCTAGCTTGTCAGCAATTGCTTTGGACGAGGATTTCTACGCTTTTATGAAAAATGGACGAAGAGTAGTTGATGGGGTCTCGGTTTTAGGGGCTGAGTATATTATTCCATTTAAAATGTATGCATGGCTCAATAACATCGACTTGAAAAAGCAGGGAGTGAGAGTCAACGCTGATGATATCAAGAAGCATAAGAATGATGTGTTCCGTTTACTACCGTTGATTAATCCTGATGTAAAGATTCAGACGGTTGGAAATGTTAGGGAAACTGTTCTTTCTTTTATTGAGAATATGGGCACGGAAACTGTAGCAGATGAATTTCTTTCAAATAGAAGAACGAAGGAAGAATCGCTGGATGTCTTCAGAAAAATATACTTATAATGGGAAACATATTATAATAGCGATTCTGCAGTAGATGATGCAGCACAGGAAATATAATAAAATCCTGTGCTGCTTTTTAGAAGTTTGGGCATTATATCCTTATTTCGTATCTTCGCACAAATATATGTGAGTTGTGCATGTTTCTATATCTGTTATATAAACAGTTTTTTCATCAGCTGTTATATATACTCTTGGAGTGCTCCGCTGAGCTAAGTAATCTTGTAAAGTCAGTTTTTCGTTTTGGGCAAGAAGCTTGTCCATTTCTTCATCTGTTAAAACCAGCAATTCTGTTAGTGATGAGATATCTATTTTTTCTGATTTTTTTTCTTTGTCTAAGACATACGTCCTCATGATCTTTCCACATGATTCAGCTTGAACCTCATATACCCGTTTGCATGAGGTACAGTACCAATATTCGACAGGTTCATTTCTATCCTGAAAACTGTTATTGCAATTATTTTTTTCATCCCATCCGGTGTAAAAATCCCATAACCTTATTTGAGGATTGGAATTAATGGCATCCTTAACCTCTTGGATATAATAGATACTTAGCCTGTTTTTTGAAGGGGATATAGTATTTGCCATTTCGGCACCACATTTACATCCTAATCTTGCCATGTCAGCCTCCTTATAGCGTTCTTCTTGTTTTATCATCAAACCATACTTCTACAGTTCCGAGGACATTTCCTTTTCGTAAAGCTTCATTATAACCAGTTGTAATAAGTTCTTTCGTGGACTTGGAATCACTTTGTTTCTTAGGAAGATACAATGCAACAGTACCTCCTGAGCCAACTTGCTGGAATCCTTCTTTTATATTTTTGGCTAATTGACTTGGATTATTACTCGTAGTCTGCTTTACTT
Source organism: Butyrivibrio sp. AE2005 (assembly GCF_000686965.1). NCBI lineage: Bacteria > Bacillati > Bacillota > Clostridia > Lachnospirales > Lachnospiraceae > Butyrivibrio > Butyrivibrio sp. AE2005. The sequence goes on along the minus strand of NZ_JMMD01000032.1, from coordinate 26,711 downwards.
CAATATTCTTGATAAAGTGTTCGTCATTACTTGTTTTAATTGAAAGATCGTATGTTTTAGCATTAATTTCGTCATGTCGCTGCCTGAAAACGGCTTCGTAACCCATGTCTATATATCTTTCTGCGACGAAGATAGTACCTGAATCGGTAACTTTTCTTCCTCCAGAATCTTTATAGTTTGTCTGGATTTGTGTATATCCTCCTTTTCCTCTTCCCATAGTCAAATTCCTCCCCATTTATTTTGGGAATAGGAAGGGAATATAATGATTGGGACTGGAAATTTGTCAATCCACTCTTGAGGAAAAAGACCATAAACTATTATTCCCTTGGGGTGCTTTTGGCGAACTAATTCGTGTAGCCCATTCAAAAAAATATGTTTTAGAATATAGTTATCAAAGCATCCTTGCGTGGTCACGGAAATCCAACTGTCTTCTGGCATTCCATCTAATGTCCATGGAAATGTATCTTTATCTCCAAAACCTGCGTTAGGTACTACAGTAGGATGAAACTGCTGTAGCCAGTAAGTCATAACATAGTTTCTCCAGCAGTTATATACCTGTTGAGGATAATACATGTTGCAAAGAATGCTGTAGTCTAGACCGATAACCAATGGAAAACGCTGCACCAAGTTAACGTATTTGTGCCGATTATTCCATATTCTTTCTATTATAGAATCTTTTGTGTAAAAACATAATCCACATTCTTCCGGATGCTGTTCATATGGAGCATTGTTTAAGGTAACTAATCTTTTTACGTCCGGTATTTTGGATATAGCTTTAAGCTTAGGATGATGGTGTTCTCCAACTAGCTCAGCATTTTCAGTAATGTCCCATCTAAAGAACTGTTGCTTTTCCTGTTCTTTTTTTGATAATGCATTTTCTGCTAGTCTGTTTTCATGATTCATAGAAAATTCGTTTGTTATCATTATTTTACTCCTTTCTGATATAGGATCCAATTTGGAGATGTTACCTAGTATTGCTATAGGAATGTATTGAGTCTTTATTTACAGCTCTTTGAGAGTATAGTATTATTATTTACATCCCTATTCAATTCCCTAAAACAATCCAATTATTAAAAATGGAAGGAGTAAAAATGGAATCAAATAGTCACTCTATTGGCTTTGGAAAGAATATTCGTAATATCCGTAAGAAGAAGGGCATGACTCAAACTGAGTTTTATCAATTTTTATTTCCGGAGAGCACTTCCTCAGAGGAAGCAATAAAGAAGAAAATGAATAAGGTTGAGAAGGGCGCTCAAAAATCAATTGATTTGGAAATGTTTCTTAGAATATGTGATAAGTGCGATATAAGCGCTGACTACCTTATAGGAAAAGAAAAAGATTATTCTAACTATGACAGAAAATATATTGGTAATTATACTGGTCTTAGTGACAATGCTATAAAACAATTGCATGAATGGCGTATAGCTAAGAATATCAGTACGGATGGTTATTGTTTTGATGAGGTGGCATTAGTAGAAGGTGATTCACATGATGATTCTGAACTGATTCATATGAAAAAAGAATCGGCGATGCTTTTCCTTGGAATGATCAATCTGTTGTTTGAGAGTGGGAAACATACTGTAACAATAAATGGACATAAATCAGAAGAGGCGTTTTCGAATCTCGCTGTAATCTATGCACTTTATATGTTATGTATGGATCAGCCCAAGACTATTTCCGGTTATTTGACAAAAGAATTTATGGAAGAAAACATTAGAAACAGCAAGTTGTTTGATGATTATGTGCAAATAGATGCTTCTAAAGTATCATTTGAAGATGAGACAAACGTTCTTTTTCCATTGAAAGTTGAAATGGTAATACATCAATATGCATGGAAAAGGCTTGAAAATGCAGTTGAACTTCTACGAATGCAGATAAAAGAAAAGAGAAACTCTCATCAGAATTTGAATATGAGTAGCCCTTTTGAGATATTTCATGATCAAGATGAGCTTACTGAGTGAACAGAATACATTTATGAATGTCAGCACTTACCTAGTATTGGATTACAGAACTGGTGAAAGTAAAAAAGAATAATCCTCGCACCGCCGCTTCTGAAGAATCCCTACGAGGGCTATAAAAGAAGTGGCAAGCAGTGCATTTGACAGACAAATGCTCTTGACGCTTGTTGGAGGTGTAACACCCCAAACCCCTTTTTCCGAAAAATTCGGAACGGCGCTAACGCTTAATAAGTGTATTTTTGATCTGACTTGATGGTAGTTATTTTTCAAAAAAACATATAGAATACTTTTTCAAAAAATCTGAATCTGATGAAAATGAGAGATTCAGATTTTTTATTTTTGCATTGCCTTGAAAATCGTCTTTCTTAAATATCGAACGGATGTCGCAAATGTCGACGTTTTAGAAAAGCTGCAAGAGATATCATAAATTTATCTAAGAGATACGTTTATGAAAGGAGGAGCAAAATGACGGACACAATAATTTTTGTAAAGAGGTTGCAGGGAGGATTTGAAGATGGATGATCTAATAAGAGAAGTGCCTCTTTGCGAAAAATATACTCTTTCAATCAGAGAGGCAGCAGAATATTTTGGAATCGGGCAGAAGCGGATAAGGCGAATAATCTCATTTGACCCGACTGCCGATTTTATTATCACGGTTGGAAATCGGAGACAGATAAAAAGGAAAAAATTTGAGGAATATATAGATGTTGCTACCTGCATATGAATGACATAATTACCTGTCCTCAATGGCGCAAAGGCTCTGATTATGGTATCATGGTGATGCCATATTGGAGCCTTTCTAAGTAGGAAGGAGACCAATATATGAGTAAAAAGAGACGAGATAATCGCGGCCGAATCTTAAGATACGGCGAGACACAGGAAAACACCGGTCGCTATAGATATAAATATTTAGATGCTTTTGGTGAGGCAAAATATGTTAGATCATGGAGACTTGATGTTAACGATCCGGTGCCTGAAGGAAGAAAGCCTGAGCCGGCTCTTAGAGAGCTTGAGAAGAAAATATCAGCGGATTTGATCAGCCAGATTATTCCGGAAGGAGGAAAACTTACAGTATCAGATTTAGTGGAGAAGTATGTCACATTGAAAAATGGTGTACGTCCAAGTACAAAAACCGGATATAAGACTGTGATGAATCTTTTGAAAAAGGATGTTTTCGGAACTCAGAGAATCGACAAGGTCAAGACTTTGCATGCGCAGACTTGGCTTGTGCAGCTTCAGAAAAATGGAAGAGGATACAGTTCGATTCATAGTATCAGAGGAGTTCTTCGTCCTGCATTTCAGTTGGCGGTGGATAATGATTTTGTCAAAAAGAATCCGTTTGATTTTAATCTTGGTACGGTAATCTACAATGACAGTGTTACCCGTGAAGCGATATCGCGCGATGACGAAAGAAAGTTCCTTAAGTTTATAAAGGAAGATTCTCATTATCGCAGATATTATGATGGAATCTATATTCTGTTTAATACAGGGCTTCGCATATCGGAATTTGTAGGACTGACATTTGATGATATTGATTTTGACAATATGAGGATCAATGTAGACCATCAGCTCCAGAGAAATAATGGTATAGGTTTAAACATCGGAGATACGAAGACTAAATCCGGAGGACGATTGATTCCGATGACGGAAGAAGTCGCGGAGTGTTTCAGGCGCATCATAGCAAAACGAAAGGTTCCTAAAATCGAGCCTATGGTAGATGGCTATGTGGGATTTCTTTTTCTTGATAAGGATGAGCATCCTATGGTAGCAATGCACTGGGAGAAGTACTTTAAACATATAGTTGATAAGTACAACAGAATTTATAAGGTGCAGATGCCTAAGGTGACACCTCATGTGTGTAGACATACTTTTTGTAGTCGTATGGCTTCGGCAAGAATGAATCCAAAGACACTCCAATACATAATGGGACATTCTGATATAGGCGTTACGCTTAATACTTATACGCATCTTGGATATGAAGATGCTATTGAGGAGTTCGAGCGTATCTCTGAGGAAAGCAGAAAAGCCATTGGTTCAAAGAAAGATACTGCTAAAGTTAAAACCTTTAAAGGGTATAGAAAAAAGAAGGTGTCAAATGAATGATGCCGCAAATTCTTATAATTTTTGCACCTTTTTGCGGGGGAAAATATGTTTGTTTTTGGCAAAAATATGCCCCGCAAGCCGCATGAATACTGAAGGTGCAAATTTTTCGATTTTGCACCTAATTTGCACCTTTTGCAGGCAAAAATATGCCCAAATATGCCTTTTTTTGCCACAAAAAAATTTTTAGAAAAACGCGGGAAGCCGCATAAATAGAGGATTTTACGCAATGACGAGGATCTTATTCGTCTGCCACGGCACAGCACTCTAAAAACTCTTGAAACCTGCATGAATACTGGGCTTTGGCTCTTGCATAATATGGCTTTAACCCCCGTTTAACCCCTGTTTTTTTAGGGTAAAAAATCTCAATTTGTAATTAAGAAAAAACGAAGAAACACATGATTTTTGCGCTACATAGAGCAGTTATCCGAAAGGATAGCTGTTCATTTTTTTTTAACGGCATATGCTATGAGATTCGGCAAGGGATTTGATGAAAGTAATTTACGTAATATGCGTCGGTTTTATAATATATTTCCAATTCGTGACGCATTGCGTCCTGAATTCAAATAACAGTTCGTAGAAGACTTGAAGGAAAAATTACAGGCTGGTGGGTGCCTACAGTCGGCGTGAATCTCGCTCTTACCATGATTTCCGAGCACTACGAGGTGGTATGGCTATGGCTCGGCGGAGGGAGAAGGAACACTTTAGAATAAAGGTACATGTACCTAAAATCTAAAATGAGGTGTGCTTTATGGTAATTGCAAGACAACGATATTTGGACAAGCTTATTAGTCATATGAATAATGGTCTGATAAAGGTCATTACTGGAATAAGAAGATGCGGAAAGTCTTATAGATGATGCGGCAGTTTTGCTTTGCTTTCCCAAATGCGAACGCATTGCGTTCGGAATTGAGTTGGACTCATTAGCGAAGCCTTATGCGTGTAGAAGATGTAGAATATACTTTGCCGGAAGACAATAAGCAGATTTTTGCTGCAAAGTATTTGCCGTACATGCCAACAAAAGATGAACTTAGACGTGAATTGAATATTGAGGATTTCGAGAAGAAAGACTTAGATTAACAAATCAAAATAGTCCCGATTACATAGAACAGTTATTTCGAAAGAGGTAGCTGTTCTTTTTTTGAGCTCATTTTGGGCGGTAACAATTCATTTCATAGGAGGATAAAGAATGGAGTACGAGAAATTCAAAGAACAGTTCGTGGAAGACTTGAAGGAGAGATTACAGGCTGGTGGAGGTGAGTACCTGGTGGAGCCACATGAGGTTCAGAAGATGAATCAGACCTATGAGGCAGTTACTATCAAGCCGCAGGAAGCAACGATCGGTGTGAATCTCAATCTTACCGAGATCCACGAACGTTATGAGGGCGGCATGAGCTATGACTCATTGGTAAATGAAGTAGCAGATAGGGCAGACAGAGCTTTACATGACCGCCCTGATTTCAATTTGGAGGAACTTAAGGATTATGACCGGATGAAAGAGAAGCTTTCCATGGAGGTTGTATCTTCCGGGCGAAACGCAGAACTTTTGAAGGGGGTTCCGCACAGAAACATAGAGGATATGGCTGTTGTATATCGCTTTGTGCTTGATATTGACAAAGAAGGCATGGGCTCAATACTTGTAACAAACCAGCTCCTTGATAGCTACGGCATCACACCGGAACAGCTTCATGCAGATGCACTGCAGTATGCTCCCGTAATGCGCCCTGCTGTCATTCAGACTATGGCAGAGACTCTGCTTGAGATGATGGGACCTGAAGCAAAAGATATGATTCCCGTTATGCCTGAGGATCCGTTATTTGTTGCATCGGTACCCGACAAGACTCAGGGCGCAGGCGTTATTGCCTATCAGGATTTCATGGACCAGGCGGCTGAGAGAGTCGGCGGTGACTTCTTTATTTTGCCCAGTTCGATCCATGAAGTTTTACTTGTAAAAGACGATGGAAACGTAGATATAAACAATTTGGAAGGCATGGTAAAAGAGGTAAATGAGACGCAGGTCGCTCCTGAAGATGTGCTTACAGACAGCGTTTATCACTATGATTCCAAGGAAAAGCTGTTCGAGCTTGCAGGGAAATATCAGGAGAGGGTTAACGAAAAGAAGCGTGAATCAACCCTCGATAAGCTTGATGCCAGGAAGCGTAAAGAACCGGCGCACGAAAAGAGCACACGTCCTCGTTCCCGTGGCGGCGAGGCTCTTTAATGAAAAGAGGAACAGGCGGGAAGCCGGTGGCCTGTAGAAGTTGTCCTTACGGAAGACATCAGCCGTGCATCGGCTGGTGTACCCGTAAGATTTTGGAAGAGATGAGGCAGTTAAAAGAGGAGAAAAGAAAATGACGTTTGATTATTTCTATGGTCGTGAGAGCGACCTTTTTTCATTTCTCAGGATCCCCAAGATGCTCTTCACAGATGAGCATTTCAAGCGCCTTACCGCAGAAGCGAAGATCATGTACGGTCTACTTCTTGACCGTATGTGTTTATCGGCTGTGAATGACTGGAAGGATGAGAAGGGTAGAGTCTACATCATTTACACAATTGATGAAACATCAGAGAATCTTGGCTGTGGCAACAAGAAGGCAGGAAATGTACTTTCAGAGCTTGAAAACATCGGACTCATAGAAAAGAAACGTCAGGGTTTGACCAAGCCAAATCTTATATATGTAAAGAATTTTGCTTCTGAAGTGTTAAAAGAGCATTTCCAGAAATGTCAAAACGACACTTCAGGAAATGTCGAAAGTGCTACATCAGGATATGTCAAAATGACAGCTCAAGAACCGTCAGAAAGACGAACTATTAATACTGATAATAATAAAACTGATATTAGTAAGACTGATTCTATTCCATTCTATTCCGGTGAAATCCGTGTTTATGGAGATATGCCCAAGGTAGAAGGAGTGGAAGGGAATGGAAATAGAGCTGAAAAAGAGCTGCTTGATAATCAGATATATGTAAGAGAAAGCATCAGTCTGGATGTTCTGGTCAAAAGATACCCTTGTCATAAGGAACTGCTTGAGCAGATCGCAGCGCTTATTGTTGATGTCCTTTGTTCTACAAAGAAAACTATCTGCGTTGGTAAAGAGGACAAGCCTTCAGCGATAGTGAAGTCACAGTTCGAGAAGCTTAATTCAATGCATATCGAGTACGTGTTAGAGGGGCTTCAGAATAACACTACAAGAGTCAGAAACATGCGGCAGTACCTGATAGCTGCTTTGTATAATGCGCCGCTTACCATGGACGCACATTACGAAGCACTGGTACGGCATGACTTAGCATATGGAAACATAAAGGAGGAAAAATGAGTAAGGCACAAGTTATTGCTTTAGTTAATCAGAAAGGAGGAACAGGCAAGACGCAGAGCACCGAAAACCTTGGAATAGGTCTTGCCAATGAAGGTAAAAAAGTTCTTCTTGTTGATATGGATCCGCAGGGATCGCTTACTATCAGCTTGGGGCATCCAAGAGCTGATGAGCTTCCTGTTACTGTTGCGGATATCATGGCAAAAGTATTGCAGGATCAAGTGATAGCACCGGGAGAAGGAATATTGCATCACGAAGAGGGCGTGGATATCATGCCTGCAAATATCTCTTTGTCCGGTATGGAAGTATCTCTGGTAAATGTCATGAGCAGAGAAAAAGTGCTGAAAGAATACATTGATTCTGTAAAAGATAATTACGACTATGTGCTTATCGATTGCATGCCGTCACTTGGAATGCTCACAGTCAATGCTTTGGCTGCGGCAGATAAGCTGGTAATTCCGGTACAGGCTCAGTATCTTTCTGCAAAAGGTTTGGAACAGCTTCTTCAGACAGTAAACAAAGTCAGAAGACAGATAAATCCAAAGCTTAAGATTGATGGAATCTTGCTGACCATGGTTGATAGCAGAACGAACTATGCCAAGGATATCTGTAATCTTATCCGTGGAACTTATGGCAGTAAGCTCAAAGTCTACAAAACAGAGATTCCACATTCTGTAAGGGCTGCTGAGATCAGTGCAGAAGGAAAGAGTATCTTTTCACATGATCCGAAGGGGAGAGTTGCGGAGGCATACAAGAATCTGACAAAGGAGGTACTTAAGAATGAAGAAAGAGCGCTCAAACATTCAGCTGAGCAGTTACGATGATATTTTTGGAGGGAATGACTATGAAAGTACTAAGAGCGAAGCTCAGGGTGATTCTGTTGTGGAGATACCTCTTTCCGACCTTCATCCGTTTAAGGACCATCCCTTTAAAGTCAGAGATGATGAGGAGATGGCTAAGACTGTGGAGAGCGTCAAAGAATACGGAGTTCTCCAGCCTGCCATTGTCAGAGCTGATGAGTCTGGCGGCTACGAGCTTATTTCCGGTCATAGAAGATACCGTGCATCAGAGCTTGCGGGAAAAGAGGCGTTGCCGTGTATTGTAAAAGAGCTTGATGACGACGCAGCTACGATTCTCATGGTTGATAGCAATCTGCAGAGGGAAGAAATATTGCCGAGCGAGAGAGCGTTTGCGTTTAAGATGAAGTTGGAGGCGATGAAAAGACAAGCGGGAAGGCCATCAAAAGAAAATGTGTGCCAAGTTGGCACGAATTTACGAAGTGATGTAGAACTTGGTGAGCAGGTCGGTGAAAGTGCTAGAACAGTGCAGCGCTATATCCGCCTGACCAACCTTCTTCCTGAGTTCCTTGAGATGGTAGATAACAAAGTTATAGGTTTTAATCCCGCTGTAGAAGTTTCATTCCTGAATGAGACTCAGCAAAATGACTTATTGGCAGCTATAGCCTATTCTCAGGCCATCCCATCTTTATCCCAGGCACAGCGTATCAAGAAGCTGGCTCTTAACGGAGAAATCACGCAGGAAGGTATGAACATTATTCTTTCTGAGGAAAAGAAATCAGAGCTCGACAGAGTTACTTTGAAGAATGATGTTCTGAAGAAGTACTTCCCTAAGTCGTATACTCCAAAGCAGATGGAAGAGACCATCATTAAACTTCTTGATCAGTGGCAGAAGAAACGTAGTAGAGATATGAGTTTATAGAAATGTGATAGAGACTGATGCTGTTGACACCCTACATTGTAGGGCATATACTATTAATTGCAAGGAGTAAGAAATGGTTAGAACATTTATTGAAGTTCCTCTTTTTACAAAAAGATGGAAAGAAATCGGCTTAGATGACAAAGATTTATTGAGACTACAAATAATGCTTTTGAAAGACCCACAGTCAGGACCGGTGATGGAAGGAACTGGAGGTATTAGAAAAGTAAGATTTCCAATCGAAAAACGTGGTAAAAGCGGTAGCATCAGAGTGTGCTATACAGATTTTGAAGAGTATGAAGCAACTTATCTAATTACTGCATTCAAGAAAAACGAACAGGAAAATCTTACTGAAGAAGAAAAGAAAATTCTTAAAAAACTTGTGAAAGCATTGAAAGAAGAGGCCGCTAGAAATAGGAGGTAATCTGATTATGAGTTCATTGTTTGATGATCTGCAAGAAGGATTGCAAGAGGCTATAGATTATGAAAAAGGTTTAGGCAGTGCCAAGACGACAACTTACGTAATCGCACCGATAAAAAAATATACTAATGAAGAAATAAAAAAAGTTAGAAATAGAGCAGGAATGACTCAGACCGTATTTGCTAATTACATGGGAGTTTCCAAGAAAACTGTAGAAGCATGGGAACTTGGAAGAACGCATCCTACAGGTCCGGCATATAGGTTGTTGGATATTTTAGCGAGTGGTAACGCGGAATCTCTTGCTTTTATTTCAAAAGTATGATGATATAAGAGCACGCAATCATAACAACGTAGCTTCAGAAATAACAAGTTGATATTTTATTTGCACTTAAGGTAGTGGATTCTAAAAATCTGCTACCTTTTTTCGTGCCCGGAAAGGAGGAAATTTCATGCAGGAAGAAATAGAAGAAAAAACCGTGCGTCTTGCCATTTCTGGAACAAGACTTACAGGCAGGGCAGTTGCAGCTGCGATTCGAACTTATCTAAGGCACAGAGCCAATGAGAAGCTGGCTTCTATAGATGAGCATATTCAAGGAAAGCAATCTATAGATGAGCTGGTAAAGCAGAATCAGGGAGTCAGTAGCATGGTTGTCGGTGATGCGGGTATCAGAACCTTTGAGAGAATAGCCAAGAAGTATGGTGTAGATTTTGCCATTATTAAAGATAAATCAGAAAAGCCATCGGTCTATACAGCTTTTTTCAAAGCAAGAGATACCGATGCAATGGAAGCAGTCGTTAATGAATACAGCAAGAAAATGATGAAGATAAAGGATCGTCCGAGTGTACTTGCAAAATTACAGAAATTCATTGAGATTGCGAAGAAATATCCTAAAAAAGAACGACACAGAACACAGGAGAGAGCGCTATGACAAAAAAGCAGAAACGATTCATCCTGCTGAACATTCCCTACGTGCTTGTCGGCGTATTTGCAACAAATCTGGGAGAAGCTTGGAGGATATCAAAGCTTATGGATGCACCAAACGAGATAGGTGCTTTGGCTAAGGCACTGCCTGTTGCTTTAGCCAATCTCATGCCAAGTCTTAATCCCTTTGATCTTATGGTCGGCATTATCTGTGGTATTTTGCTGAAAGTTGTAGTTTATATCAAAGGGAAAAATGCTAAGAAATACCGCCACGGTGCAGAGTATGGGACGGCACGTTGGGGAAAAACACAGGATATAGAGCCGTTTATGGCTCCAAACTTTAAGGATAATATCATCCTTACGCAGACAGAGAGGCTTATGATGAACAGTCGTCCGAAGAGTCCTAAGTATGCAAGAAATAAGAATGTACTTGTAGTCGGTGGTTCCGGTTCCGGTAAAACAAGGTTTTTTCTGATTCCGAATCTTTTGCAAATGCATTCAAGCTACGTGGTAACCGATCCTAAGGGTGACGTGGTTATAAATACAGGAAAGACCTTGCTTAAGCATGGATATAAGGTGAAGATTTTCAATACCATCAACTTTGATAAGAGTCAGCATTACAATCCATTTGCCTATATCCGCAGCGACAACGATATTCTAAAGCTTGTGAATACACTTATCGCAAATACGAAGGGCGATGGTAAGGCGGGAGATGAGTTTTGGCAAAAAGCTGAAACTCTTTTATATTGCGCTCTTATCGGATATATCCATTACGAAGCTCCGGAGGAAGAGCAGAACTTTAATACTTTGCTGGAGTTTTTGAATGCATCGGATGTTCGCGAGGATGATGAGGACTATGAGAATCCCGTGGATATGATGATGAAAGAGCTGGAAGAAATTAATCCTAAGCATTTTGCGGTAAGGCAGTATAAAAAGTACAAATTGGCGGCAGGAAAGACAGCAAAGTCTATTCTTGTCAGCTGTGGCGCTCGTCTCGCTCCGTTTGATATTGATCAGGTGCGGGAGATTACCATGTACGATGAGCTGGAGCTTGATACCTTGGGAGATAGGAAGACAGCGCTGTTCCTTGTAATGAGTGATACAGATCCGACTTTTAACTTCCTTATCTCTATGATTTACAGTCAGCTTTTTAATCTACTGTGTGATAAGGCTTATAACGTGTACAAGGGAAGACTTCCTGTTCATGTGCGCTGCCTTATTGATGAGACGGCAAATATAGGTCAGATTCCAAATCTGGAAAAGCTTGTAGCAACAATTCGAAGCCGTGAAATCAGCGCATGCCTGTTCCTTCAGGCTAAGTCGCAGCTCAAAGCAATCTACAAGGAAAACGCAGATACAATCATCGGCAATATGGATTCACAGCTGTTCCTTGGAGGTACAGAACCAACAACGCTAAAAGACTTGTCTCAGGCTTTGGGAAAAGAAACTATCGACATGTATTCCACCGGTGAAAACCGTGGCAACAATCCTTCTTACTCAATGAACTATCAGAAGAATGGTAAGGAACTCATGACAATCGATGAGCTTGCAGTTATGGATGGTGATAAATGCATCCTGCAACTTCGAGGAGTACGACCATTTTTGTCGGACAAATATGATGTAACCAGGCATCCGCTATATAAGGAGACGGGAGAGTATGATGATAGGAATAAGATGGATATTCAGAAGTATGTGCATCATAGTCTGAAGGTGAAGAAGGGAGAGATGTTTGATGTGGTGAGGGTTTGATTGAAATTACGTCACCTCTGATGTTCATAAATGTTTTATAATTGAAAATGATGTAAAGAGGTGACGATTTCATAGGCATTTGCGGGCATGGGGGTTAAAATATGAAACAAAACAAATATGATTATTCTGTTATATCTCGAAAATATGGATATGAAACCTATGAAAAAAATGACATAGAAGAAGTATATAAAGAGTGGAAAAGGAATCTTAGTTTGTGGGAGTGTATTTGTCTTAGTGTTTATAGGACAAGTTCTAATATGATTAATAGGTTTATTAGAGTTGGTTCGAGTAATTATCTTAAAGTGATCAGTAAAATAGTTACGGTATTTGAAAGGGGAATTAATTCTGCAATTACCAAGGGGGGTATTGATCGTAATATCGCTGTTTATAGGAATTTAGCAAGGAATGAAGGAGTATTTTTTGAATCTATTGAAGTTGGTGATGTAATCAATAGAGCCTCTGGATTTGGGGGTTATAAAGGTACGCATGTTGATAAAACAATTGATAGACAGATTAGCAATATGTTTCGACCACGAGCATATGCTATTTTTTTAATTCCAAAAGGAACGAGTTGTGCATATATTAATTATTGGGGGATTTTTAGTTATGAGCATGAGCTACTGTTAAATAAAGACTTAGCCTATGTGGTCAAGGAAAAAAGGAAGTTGTATAATCGACCATTATATGTTTTAGAAGTGAAACGTTAATTATAAATGTTTGATTAAAGTAATAATACTTTAAATTATGGAGGATATAAGACCTGAAAAAAAGAATAAAGATTGATACTTATTAAAGCTGTTGGCAAGAAAATTTGGCGCATAAGTCGCTTATAGTTAAAGGAGCTAAAATGGAAAAAGAATTTTATCAGCGCAATATAAATAATATTATTACAAAATGCCCTATTGAGACGGGAGTAGAGATACTTGTGTATAGGATGTTGGATGAATGTATTGATGATACCGAACTATCGTTGGTTGCTATTGATAGCTTAAAGAATGATCGAGATGAGCGCCTTGAAACAGAAAAAGGACCTCCGGATATAGCAGTATTATCAAATGATTTTGTGTATAAGGATACTAGGGGGAAGTGTTATGGCTTTATTGAGGTTAAATCCACTAGTGAATCTATAAGGGAAACTGAGCAGTTTTTTGCGGAATCAAAGGCTATAAAACATTTTATCTATACTAATGGATTGGTTTGGAAATACTATCAAGATGGTGAGCTGAAAAAAGAATACAACCTTATAAAAGGTAAAAAAATACCATATTCAATTATTCCGGTTGAAATAGATGAAAATGTATTTGAAGCGCTTAAAGCTTTTATGCTTACTATAAAATGGGATGATTGATTATAAAATTTTTTACATAGACCAGTACCCTGGGGACGCCCAGACCGTACCGGTCTATTATTATGCCCATTTTTAGCGCAGAAAATTGGCATGAGACGTAACTTCCAACCAAATTTTAAAGAAAAGAAAGGAAAGTCCGGGAGCAGGCGCTTCCGGACAAGGTAATTAATTATGGCATTTTTTCAGAGTTCAATCACAGTTTTGCAGACACTCGTTGTTGCGCTTGGAGCAGGTCTTGGAGTATGGGGCGTTGTAAATCTTCTTGAGGGATATGGAAATGACAACCCCGGAGCGAAGTCGCAGGGGATGAAGCAGCTCATGGCAGGCGGAGGAGTTTGCCTCATCGGAACGCAGCTCATTCCACTTCTTTCCGGATTGTTCTGATAAGCAGCTTGAGGGCAGGCAGCAGGGCAGATCATATACGATGCTTAGGCTGCCGCGCCTGAGGTTCTTATCATAAATCACACCAAAATAAGGAGATCATTGCATGGAAAGAATTTTTGAGCAGATGACCTCTTGGATTAAGGGATGGATTGTTGATGCGCTGATGGTGCTTCTTGAGGGGATGTTCGACAACATCAACAGCAGGGTTGGACAGGTGGCTTCAGATGTAGCTACAAGCCCGGCGAATTTTACGCCTGGTGTGTTCAACCTGATGAGAGAAGTATCGAATAATGCAGTCATGCCGATAGCGGGGATGATACTTACGTTTATCGCATGTTATGAGCTGATACAGCTCGTCATAGCACACAACAATCTGGCAAACTTTGAGACCTGGATATTCTTTAAATGGATATTCAAGACCTTTGTAGCAGTAATGCTTATCACTAATTGCTTTGATATCACGATGGCGATATTTGATGTGGCAGGGCATGTCATCACCGGCAGCGGAGCTATAATACAGAACTCCACTGCAGTTGATGGCTCAGGGCTTGCACAACTTCGCACGACTTTAGAAGGAATGTCAATTGGAGGACTTCTTCCGTTATTTGGAGAGATCTTCCTCCTTAGCATAGGAATCAAGATCATGTCTATGATGATATTCCTTGTTATCTACGGTCGAATGATTGAGATCTATCTGATGCTCAGCCTTGCGCCGCTCCCGTTTTCAACCTTTGGAAACAGGGAGCAGAGCCAGATAGGACAGAACTACGTAAAGAGCCTTGTGGCGCTTGGATTTCAAGGCTTTCTCATTGTCATATGCGTTGCAATTTACGCAGTTCTCATTCAGAACGTCACAATATCATCCGATATCAGAGGCTCTTTGTGGGGGATTCTCGGCTACAACATATTGCTGGTGTTTGCTCTGTTCAAGACAGGCACCTTATCCAAGAGAATTTTTTCAGCACAATAGAATCACAATAAGGAAGGATTACTATGGCAATAAGAGTAAATGTGCCAAGAGATTTATCCAGGGTAAAAGAAAAGGTGGCATTCAATCTGACCAAGCGGCAGCTCATATGCTTTACGCTTGCGGGAATGATTGGACTTCCCACCTTTTTTCTTATAAAAGGCTTTACCGACAACGTGAGCGCAGCCACCTTTATCATGATGGCTGTCATGATGCCGATGTTTTTCATGGCTATGTATGAAAGAAATGGTGAGGCCATTGAACGCATTATCCAGCACTCAATCGACTGGAAAAGGCAAAAGAAAAAGCCCGACGAGGATAAGTATCCTTGGCAGATGTTTAAAAATGGTATCTGCAGAGCCGATGACAATTTCTACAGCAAAACCATGAGGTTTTCGGATATCAACTACAAGCTTGCTACCGATGAGGATCAGCAGGCTATTTTTGACAACTGGAAGAAGTTCCTTAACTTCTTTGACAGCTCGGTTCGCTTTGAACTTACCTTTGTGAACGTTACAAAGGATGAAGCGAAGTTCTATGAGACAATCCGCATCAAAGAAAGAGACGATGGCTTTGACGATGTCAGGGCAGAGTATTCGGAGATGCTGAACAGACAGCTTGATAAAGGCAATAACGGTCTTGAGAAGACCAAGTATATCACCTTTGGAATCCGCGCCAAGTCCTTTAAGGAGGCAAGACCGCGTCTTCGATCAATTGAAAACGACGTCTTTAATAACTTCAAGAAGATGGACGTAAAGGCAAAGCCTCTTAGCGGAAAAGAAAGATTAGAGCTTATCCGCCTGATCAACAGGCTAGGAGGCGATACGAATGATAAGCTGAAATACCCAACAAGGAACACGATAAGGACAAAGACAAGATACGCAACGGTTTCAGCTTTTTCCTATGACGCTCCGACTATGGAGGACAGATTCCTCATGGATCTTCTAAACTCGGATGCTTCACAAGTTATCAGCATTCACCTGCAGTCTATCAATCAGAATGATGCAATCAAGAAGGTAAAAAAGACTATCACCAACATCGACTCTACCAAGATAGACGAGCAGAAAAAGGCTGTTCGCTCCGGGTACGACATGGATCTGATCCCCGGAGATCTCGTGACTTATGGCAAGGATGCAAACAGCTTCTTGCAAGACCTTCAAGATCAGAACGAGCGAATGTTTAGAATGACATTTCTTATCATGAATACCGCAGGTTCCAAGATAGAGCTTAAGAACAACTACCTGCAGACATCAAGTACAGCTCAGCAGTTCAACTGCGACACATACAAGCTGGACTACCGGCAGGAACAGGCACTTTATAGCATTCTGCCACTTGCAAGCGACCTCATCCATATAGACAGAAGCCTTACCACAAGCTCTGTAGGAATCTTCATTCCATTTACCACGCAGGAACTCATGCAGACGGATGATGAAGCTCTTTACTACGGACTCAACGCATTATCGCAGAACATCATCATGGGAGATAGAAAGAGCCTTTCCAATCCAAACGGCATGATCCTTGGAAAGCCCGGATACGGTAAGTCTTTTGCTGCAAAAAGAGAAATGAGTAACGTCATTCTTTCTACAGATGATGACATCATAATCTGTGATCCTGAGCATGAATATTCGGCGCTTGTAAAGAAGTTCCGCGGTCAGGTGATCCACGTAAGTCAGAAATCCAAGCAGTACATCAATCCTATGGATATCAACGAGAACTACTCGGATGGCGACAATCCCGTATCACTTAAGGCAGAGTTTATCTTATCCCTTTTTGAACTCGTTATGGATGGAAAAGGGGGACTAGGTCCCGTGGAAAAGACTGTAATCGACCGCTGCATTCATAAGATTTACGAGAAGTACTTCGAGAATCCTGTACCTGAGAACATGCCAATCCTGGCTGACCTCTATAATGCATTGATGTTGCAGGAGGAAAAAGAAGCTCATGAAGTAGCAACAGCACTTGAAATCTATGTTACAGGTTCACTTAATGTATTCAACAACCGCACCAACGTAGATATCAATAACCGAATTGTCTGCTATGACATCAAAGATCTTGGAAATCAGCTCAAGAAGATAGGTATGCTCATAGTTCAGGATCAGGTCTGGTGTCGTGTTACCGCCAACAGAAGCGTCGGAAAGGCTACACGCTACTATATGGATGAGTTCCATCTGCTTCTTCAAGATAAGCAGACAGCCAGCTACAGTGCGGAGATTTACAAGCGTTTCCGTAAGTGGGGCGGCATACCGACAGCTATAACTCAGAACGTAAAAGACCTTCTTAAGTCGCCTGAGGTTGAGAATATATTCGAGAATAGCGAATTTATCTACATGCTAAAGCAGGCACCGAAAGACAAGGAAATACTTGCACAAAGGCTCGGTATCAGTAAGTACCAGATTTCTTATGTCGAGAAGGCAGAAACCGGCGAAGGATTGCTTATATTTGGAAACCTGATATTGCCGTTTAAGGATCAGTTCCCAAATGACTTGGAGCTTTACAAGATTATGACCACAAAGCCAAAGGAAGTTGCCGTCTGGCAGAAAGGAGTATAGCGGTGAATTTTAACCAAGATGAAAACATTGGCGGTGAAGCTTTAGATGAAGGCGTGATAGCCGCCGCTGAAATAAACCGTGAGCTTCAGAAGCAGTATCGGCGTAAGCAGATAAGGAAAAGCTATTATCGAAAAGATCCGGATTCGCCTTATGTAAAGAGCTTTGCCGACAGAATGCAGGAAGCGGCGGAAGGAGTTAAGGACGCAGCCAAAGAAACAGTAAAACAAATAGTGAAAGCCATTAGAGAGCACCCTGTGGTGCTCTTAATTATTGTCATCATATTTTTGTGCCTGTTTTTCCTGCACTTTTTGTTATGCGGTTTTGAAGTGATGATATCGAGTATGGGAGATACAGTTCTTTCAGCCACTTATACAGCATATGACGAGGACATAACGGGAGTGGATGCGGACTACGTGAAGCTGGAAAGAGAGCTGCAGGAGACTATAGATAGAACCGAAGAGGACTTCCCCGATTACGATGAGTATGTTTACAACCTTGATGAGATAGGTCATAACCCTTATGAGCTGGCATCATACCTGACAGTCAGATATGAGGACTATAAGCGCAGACAGCTTAAAAGCATAGTGAAGGATCTTTTTAAAGAGCAGTACGACCTTTCCTACGATATCCGTATAGAGACCCGTTCGCGGACTGTAAGGGCAGATGATTATTCCTACGTGGGGACAGAGTACTATACCGTCAATATCCTCACAGTGAACTTGGTAAATAAGAGCCTTGGTGCTGTTATAGCGGGAAAAGGACTTAATGAGGACGAACAGGCAAGGTATGATGTGCTTCTGGCTACTCAGGGAAATAAGTCATATCTTTTTGACGATGTCTATGCGGATTATGAGGATCCTGATGAATATCATCCTGTAGGAGAGGTGTTATCAGATCAGAGTTTTGCGGCAATGATAGCGGAAGGAGAGAAGTATCTGGGACGAGCTTATGTATGGGGAGGATCCAATCCTACAAGCGGATTTGACTGTAGTGGATTTGTCAGCTGGGTTGTGAATCATTGTGGATGGAACATGGGAAGGCTGACAGCAAATGGACTTAAGAATCGCTGCAGCGTGGTCTCACCGGAAGAAGCAAGGCCGGGAGACCTTATTTTTTTCAAAGGAACATATGCAACAAACGGGGCAAGTCACGTTGGCATTTATGTCGGTGACGGCATGATGCTTCACTGCGGAAATCCTATACAGTACACATCCATTAACACAAGGTATTGGGAAAAACACTTTTATTGTTTCGGAAGGCTCCCGTAGAAGGAGGAAATATGCTTGAGAGATTAGAAAAATACAAATCAGAACTGGAAAGGGCAAAGGGTAAACGCGCCGAATGGGATACCAAGGTCAAGGCTCTTGAAAAGAAGGTCTCAGAGGAAGAAAAGACAACCGTCCATGAGATGGTAAAAGCAGCCGACCTTACCCCTGAGGAGCTTTCAAGGCTCATTGCCTATTCAAAGAATCATATGCCGGGAGAAACGCCGGTTAAGACAATCGTAAATTTGGAATCAGGAAATTTTGATACGGAGGACAAAGATGATGAAGAACAGATTTAAGCTGCCTGCACTTGCAGCTTCACTTATGATATGGACATTTCCAGTGACGGCACATGCCTATGTTCCGGAAAACGTTGATACATCAGTTATTGATGAAGATAAAGATGCGGTTAAAGATGAGGAAAAAGAAAAAAATAAAGAGGAAGAAGATCACAAGCCTCTTACACCTGAGGGCAACACTACAATTGTTGATGACAATGTAAGCAGTGATAATCACAGCAAGCAGTTTATGACGGTAACAACCAAGAACGGAAACATCTTTTATATCATCGTAGACCGCGATAACACTACAGGAACAAATAATGTTCATTTCCTCAATCAGGTGGATGAGAGAGACCTTATGGACCTTCTAAGTGATGAGGAGAAAAAAGAACTTGAAGCTCAGGTGGGGAGTGAGGTTGAAACACCAGTAGAACCTATTCAGCAAACTCAGCAACCACAGGATATTGTGGCAACAGAGGAACCGGAACTTGAAGTGGTCAAGGAAAAGAAGAAACCAAATCTTTTCCTTGGACTTATTATTGTTCTCGGTCTCGCAGGCGTAGCAGGATTCTACTTCTACAGTAACAGCGAGAGCTTCAAGCGCAGGAAAAACGGCGAAGATCCTGATAGCGATTATGCTGATGATTATATTGATATTCCTGAAGAAAAGGAGGAAGAGTAAATGGAGCAGATAACTTTTGATAAGGAGGCGGCAACTCGCCGCTTCATGACAATCGGGAAGAAAATGGGAACTATGGTAAAAGAGCAGGTGAAGAAGCCATCTGTTCTTAAAAAGCTTGATGCCTATAAAGAAGCGGGAGGTGTTTATGGAAGGATTTGATATTGCGGAGAAAAGACTATCCAAGGAAGAAGAGCTTTCTAATGTAGAGGAGAACATTTTGGAGGAGCATACTATTTTTTCCAAAAAGAACCATCTTAAAGCAGTGGAGGATGCAATTGAAGGGAATGATAATAACTTCGACGGTATCATCAACAACATGCCGGAGGATGTTCCTTCAGAAACTACCGTTAAAAAAGCAAAAGAGTACGAGAAGATGATTGAGAAAAAAGCAGAGGTGGTAAAAGTTGCAAAACCGCACAAACAAGATCTCGGTGAGATTGTCAGATGATGAGCTTGAGCGTATGAGGGCAAAGATGGAAGAAGCGGGAATAACAAACATGAGTAAGTATATGAGGAAGATGCTACTCGACGGATACTGCGTGAGAGTAGATACCAAAGATCTCAGAGAGATGGTATATCTAATTCGTATGTGCTCCAATAATCTCAACCAGTACGCTAAGAAAGCGAACGGTCTTGGCGTCATCTGCGTACCGGATATCAAAGATCTGCAACGAAGGTTTGAAGATATCTGGAAAGGCATGCGGGCAATCCTTAAAAAGTTTGCATCTATCAAATGAGCATGAAAGTAAGTTCATGGAGACATCCTTGCATTTTAAAATTGCAGGAAATAGACTCAATGCAAATGATGGATTAAGGAGGTTTGACATGTGGATTATGAGATTTCTTTTAAAATTATTGGTGTTACCGTTACTGCTGGCTGTCGATGCGGCAACTCTCATTACAAAGGCATCTATATACGTAGGATGCTATGTCGTTGGCTTTGCAGTATGGTTGTGTGGTATCTTCTGTATTCTTTCAATCATATTAAAGATGATTCCATGTGCGATCTTCTTTGCAGCGATACTGATAGTAATGTTTGCGTGCTTGTTCGCGGCAGCCAATATCCAGCTTTTCTTAGAATCAGCTCACAGAGTATTAAAAAGAGTATAAAACTAAATAAATGATATAGATCAAGGGACAGTTTTTCCAAAATGGAAGAGCTGTCCCTGTCTTTTTGAAAGGGGAAGAATATGGCGGCAACAAGGCTACTGGCTCTTCATCAGATCAGGGGCAGAACCATCGCAGAGAGCTTAAAGGAGCGAATGGATTATACAGAAAATGATCTTAAGACCGAGGCGAAAAAATATATATCAACTTATGGCTGTGATATCGAAACTGCGGATGAAGAGTTTCTGCTTTCTCAATCGTTGTACCACAACGGTGTCAGGGATGTCAGGAAAAAAGAAATAATCGCTTACCAGATCAGACAGTCATTTAAACCCGGGGAGGTAACGCCGGAGAAAGCAAATGAGATCGGATACGAGCTTGCCATGAGGTTCACCAAAGGAAAATATGCATTCACTGTCTGCACTCATACGGACAAGGCCCATATCCATAACCACATCATCATTAATGCAATTTCTATTGATGGGAAAAAGAAATTTCGCGATTTCTACTTTTCAGGAATTGCTCTTCGAAGAATTTCAGATATCCTCTGTTTTGAAAACGGTCTGTCTATCATAAAGAGAACTCCGTACAAAGAACGAAAAAGCAAAGGCAGATATTCAAGGAAAGAGCATTTTACCGATAAGAAGCTGGAGTTTATTAAGGATATTGAAGCAAAGCTCATGGAAGGAAAAGGCAAAGGATATGTGACCTGGGCAAAGCGCTTTAATGCAAAACAGATGGCTAAGACAGTTCTTTTTCTTCAGGAACATAAAATCGAGTCATATGAGCAACTTAAAGAAATGACCGATGAGAGAAGCGGGAGGCTCAAAGAACTTAAGGATTCTATGAAGGAGAAGGAAGCACTTCTGTCTGAGAACAAAAAGAGGCAGCAGGCCATTATCGATTATTCCACGAACAGGAAAGTGTTTGAAACCTACAAAAAGAGTGGCTACAGTAAGAAATTTTACAGTGAGCATGAGGCAGAGCTTCTTATCTATAAGGCAGCAGAGGAAGTCTATAAGTCGGTGCCAAAAGGTCAGAAGCTCAACATGCGTAAGCTACGTGATGAGTATGGCCACATTCTTGAAGAGAAGAAAAAAGAGTTTACGGAGTATGCGGGGATCAATAAAGATATCCATGAGTATCTGATCGCAAAGCGCAATTTGGAAATGTTGTACCTGCAGGATAAAAGCAAAAATGAAAAAGAGGGTCGTGATAAACGTACCCGAAACTCACGGACTGAGTCTGTGTTGTAAGAGCCGCAAAAACGCGTTTGTCGGACAAACGCACTGCTTGCCACAACGACACTCAGCGCCGGGCAGGATGAGAATAAGAAAAATTATCAGGAGGATTAAAGAGATGAAAGTAAGCATTAAAGCAAATAAGCTTGAAGCAAGTTCAAACAATGTAAGAGGACTTTGTACAGTGACTTTTGGAGATTGCTTTGCAGTAAGAAATATCTCAATTGTAGAAAGTAAGAAAGGCGGTACCTTCGTATCGATGCCAAGTTTCAAGACTAAGACTGTTGATGAAGAAGGAAATCCGATTTTTAAGGATATCGCATTTCCTGTAACCAAAGAATTTCGTGAAGAGCTTTTTTCGAAGATTAAGGAAAGTTATGAGTCTGGGGAGGTGGTTGAGTTTGAGTGGTGAGAAAATAAAAGATCGATTGAAAACCGGCTGGTCTCAAGATTGAGGCCAGCCAATCTTTTATTTGTATCGGAATATGGACGTCGAGCTTGCTACTTCTACTTAAGTGACGTATCATAATTATTGACAGATTACTATAGGATAAACTAAGACAAGACGCCTCTAATCAAAGCACGACGAGTATTGATTAGGGGCTTTCATTTTTTAATATACATAAGGGGGATTATATGATAGAGGTAGGTAAAAAGTATGGTTGCTTAACTGTATTGGATGATGGAGAAGAATATAAAACAACTGAGATCTATTCTAAATATACTGAAGAGAAAGCAAAATGCTTGGACGAGGCGGACTATTTTAGGTCTAATAAAATGAATACGCCAGAAATTAGAAATTATATTTATGAATACTATCCATCATCTTCTTGGGCATTTGATTTAAAATCTAATGATAAGGAAAATAATAAAATATCGGATAAAAATGATTTTTGGGGAAGAAAGTCAAATGAGACAGATGAAGAAATCTGTGAGTCGTTTGTGAAAATACACTTGGAAGATATTGACAAAAGAATACACCAATTAGATTACAAGTTAAGCACACGTTATAAGTGTCAATGTAAATGTGGAAAGATTTATTATTATAATGAGAATACGCTTGAAGGGAATCCGCGTTACTGTTATTATCCAGTTTCAATTGCTAATATGCAGTACAGTTATAGTAATAGAGCGCGTAATTCTAATTATTCAAAAGCTGCTAAGTATAATGGTTTAGAGAATGTTAGATATTGATTTACACTTAAAATTGACCCGGGTTTAATACTTAAAACTGACCCACCCCAGATGGTGGATCGCGAGTATAAACCATTTCGATAATACACTGTGCCTTGAAAATTTAATACTTAGAATTGACCCACCTCTTTGAGGTTTTATAGAATTCTTTCCGTATGTAAAAACATATGGAAGGAGGAAAAGAGGTGAAAGATTTGGAAGACTGGGCGGCAGTACACAAGGTGTACAAACAGACAGGTTCCAAAAGAGCTACAGCAGATATCCTTGGGATAGCCAGAAATACGGTCAGACGTCTATTGGAAAAGACAGAACCTCCTGTCTATAACCGAACAGAATACAGCTCCAAGATTGATCCGTTCAAAGAACAGATCATCACCTGGAGATGTGACCCATTTAACTTCAATGGCACCAGGATATTCAGTGAATTACAGAAACGTGGCTACAAAGGCAGCATAGGACCGGTCTACTACTTTTTAAGAAGAGTGGATGAAGATGTCGGCGACAGTATCAGCAGCAAGGCAACGACAAGGCATGAGAGCCCTCCGGGTGACCAGGCTCAGTTTGATTGGAGTGAGTATCAGGTGCTTATAGCAGACAGATACATGACAGTATACTGCTTTTCCATGATACTAGCTGCATCAAGAAAGAAGGCGATATGTTTTTCTTTACGCGAAGATGCTGATGCTATTTACGAAGCTGTACAGGAATTGTTTGATGACCTGGGAGGAGTGACGCTGGAGCTTCTTATCGATAATCCCAAAGCGTTTGTTATAAAAAACAATCCAAAGTCAGAGGAAGAAATAAAGTACAATCCTCATGCATTAGCCATGGCTCTGCATCTCGGTGTTGAGCTAAACGCATGCCCATGCTACTGGCCACGTAAAAAAGGGAAAATCGAGAGGCCATTCAACTATATCGAAGAACAGTTCATAAAAGGCAACACTTTTGCAAGTATGGAGGATCTAAATTCCCGGGGAAAAGCTTTTATAAATGAGTGGTGCGATAAGAAACATTCCACCACCAAAAGAATTCCAAACCAGCATTACCTGCTGGAAGAAAAAGCGCTATTACAGCCGCTTCCTAAGGAACACTACTATGCAAACAGCAAGCTTAAGCGGAAAGTCAGTCCTGACAGTTATCTCAGTATTGACGGTAATAAATATAGTGTTCATGTCAGATATGTTGGAAAAACACTTTTCTACAGGCTGAATTATGGATTCAGGATCATGCTGTATGACTCGCAGGGACATTTCATAGAGCATCAGGAAATATCTTATGGCAAACATGAGATCCGCACTAATCCAGATCACTATGAGTCTATAGCAAAGAAGGTCTCAACTTCTGTTCCGCAGATAAGACGAGACTTCACTAACCGCTTCAGTAATGGTGCACGTTATCTTGAAGCAGCCGGTCGTAAGTTTGACCAGCCTACATTCCATGCCAGAAGAATAATGGAATTGCAAGATCTCTATGATGATGATACTCTGGACAGATTTATCGGTATAGCTGTTGATGAGGGAAAGATGGATATCAAGTCATTTAAGAAGATGCTCCGTGAGTACAACTCAGGAGAACGAAAAATCCCAAAGGATAACAATGCTGAATCCACAACCCTGATAATCGATGCAGCGCCTTCTTCTGAACTTACCAGAAACTGCAGCTACTATGAGAACTATGCGAAGGAGGTCCTGAATGCTTAATGACACAGAACACAAAAACGCATATATAGAAGCAAAGATGAAGCAGTTCAAGCTCGTAGATATGCGCACCCAATACAGAGACATCATCCAAGAAGCAGAACAGGAATCACTGGGATATATGGATTTTCTTTTAAGACTATTGGAACTTGAAGATAGTGGAAAGACAAGCCGTAGGACAGAGAAGCTTCTTGTTAAAGCCGGTTTTGATAGTGCATCTTCTCTTGAGGACATTGATTACAGTTTTAATCCGTCTCTTGATAAGGATAAGATTGATGAACTCGGAAGGCTTACATTCCTGGATAACCGTGAAAACATCATAATCATAGGACCACCCGGAGTTGGTAAGAGCATGATTGCTACAGGGATAGGTCGTAATGCCTGCAGAAAAGGAAGAAAAGTCCTTTTTGTTAATGCAAAAGAACTTGTCGACAGGCTTTATGACGAGATGCTTGCCGGGAATCTACAGCAGATGCTTGATAAACTGAACCGTATTGAACTTCTGATCATAGATGAACTTTCATACATAAAAATGGACAAAGAAAGAGAGAGCCTGTTTTTCCAGATCATTCGTCAACGATACGAAAAAAGCTCCCTCATTATCACCACTAATCTCCCAATGGGCAGATGGGATGAAGTATTTACCGGACAGCTTGCGGCAACTGCAATACTTGACCGCCTGCTGCATCACTGCCATGTGCTTAGTATAACGGGAGACAGTTACCGTGTCAAAGGGTCAAAAATAAGTGTTAAAAAACAGAAAGGTACAGAAAAATGAACTTAACAAGCGATAGGCAGCGATTCCTGCAGGATGAGCTGAATACATATGAAAAAACAACACGGATGAATGAAAATGAAAGAAACGCTCTTCATGAATGGGTTGCAGCTGGTAACAGTGTTCATGAGAATACATGTAATGCTGAAGATGGTCATGGAAACTACATTGATTTCCTTGACGTATACAGAGAAGAACAGGATATCCGTGATACTCTTAGCATACTGAGCGATGAGGATAAGGAAGAATATCTTGCCGAACTGAGAGGCGAAGACACTATTAAAAGCCTGAAAAAGCATCTAGACGAACTACTTTACAAAACAGATGTATATGAAAAGGTCCTCCAGAGACATAATCTCATTGAAGAGGCTGAAACTCTGATGGAAGAAGGTCGTGCTCTGTCCAGAGCGTTTGATGAATGGGCTGAAGCGGAAATGGGTAAGCTTCCGGAAGGAGAACTGTCATGGTTAAAATAAAAGATAAAAATCTCCCGGAACTTGCAGAAATATACAACAGTGGCGGAAAAGATGCTCTTTATCAAAAGCTCCGAGAGTCATTTGGAATAAAGTATCCGTGGTCAACTCTGGACAGGATGAAAAACATAGATTATCTGGGATATAACGAAGCTACAGACAGATTTTGTGCCGCACAATGTGAGAAAGCTGACGAAAGCCTATTTATGTCGATTGATGAGCTTTGTTCACCGGTAAAGCCACAGCATATATGCGAGGATAAAACAGAAAGGAACGCCCCTAAAGCAGAAGCAATGGAAAAGCTTGTTAAAGAGCTTATTGGGGACAGGCTTCTAGAACTTAGCAGATACGTTGTCATGGATACAATAAACAAGACAATGATCATAGACAAAACAGCACTTACCGATGCTGGATACACACTGGTAACTCATTAAAAGGTGGGTCAATTCACAGTGTAAAAATCGAGATTTATAAACAAAACTGACCCGCCTCCAAAATCACAATGACGGATCCAAGGGTGGGTCAGATTTAAGTATAAAAGTGGGTCAATTTTACTTGACAATCAACA
>NZ_KK366047.1:3835-44962 GCF_000686965.1 Butyrivibrio sp. AE2005 | reverse complement strand
ATCTGAGACTCGGCTTCTCTTATCATCTTATCTATGGCACTTCTAAGCCGCGTACACTCGCCCTTTGCTCCGTCCATTCTAAAAACGCAGACGTTCTTAGCCTTAACTGCGTTCTGCTCGTTAACGCCAATCCACTCGCCTGCTCTGCTTAAATCTATTCCATCAAGTGTATCTTTCTGGGTCTCAATCTGTCTGATATAGCCGTCGATAACTGTCTGTTTCTCCCTCATTGCTCTGATATCTTCTCTGATTTTTTCAATCTTTCTTCTGCAATCCCCGATTCTACTCACCACAACCTCCAATACGTTGTTATCAAAATTCAAAACTAACCCATTTTTCTGTAATACCCCTCTTATGTTAAATATCACAAAGTAATACTTAACACAAAAAATATACGATTATTAGAACTTAAATGCAACAACATAAAAAACACCCCCACTAGCATTTTGGGTCAGGGCGCTAGCAGGTTTATTTCAATAGCGATATTTAACTCGATTGTTATGGGAAACACAAGTTATAATACTGAATAGCATCAGTGATATATTGACGCTTCATTAATGAAAGTCAATATTTTTTTAACTATTTGTCACTTAAACAATCGATATGAAATAGAAAAAGCCGTAGTAAAATAATAATGGCAATACACTTTCATTAACGTAATATATATTTTGGTATTATTGGCAGAAGGAGGTAATTCACATGATAACTGCAAAAGTTCATAAAACCGGAGAAAACCAGACTGTAATATTGCCTGAAAATTGCCGTTTTTCTTCTGATAAGGTAATAGTTAATAAAATAGGCGATACAGTTTTACTCATTCCACCAAATGATAAGTGGGACTCTTTTATACAAGCGATAGACATGTTCTCAGATGACTTCATGTCAGAATAACAATCAGAACCTTACTATGACCAAAACGAGACAAAGAACACTTACTCTTTGTCCCATTTTGATCCGACATTAAGATTATTTTCTGTTAGCCACTCATCTTCAACCGTGAGATATCTCACTTCTCCCGCTTCGTTCTCAAGCGTTACTGAGACCTTAGGCTTCTGTCCCGGCTGAAGTTCCTCGCAACCGTAGTCACCGTCAAATATCTGTTTTATAGTCCACATAGTTAGTCCAATCGCTTTCTAAAAATCTATTTCTCATGCTATGTCTAATCTCAGTATAGCCTTACCTCAGTCTTCCCCGACAAGATGCACTACCACGGGTTCATGTCCGACTTTAGGAAGGAACTTATTGAATATATCATCCGTCTTTATCTTCAAGCTCGATGTGCAAACACAGGGATGACATCCGATATACTCGCCCTTCTTTACATCTTCGTCGACTAGCAGCTGCACGGCATGTTCTTTATCATTCATAAGCCCCATTATGCTTACTGCACCCGGCTCTATATCAAGGAATTTAAGCATATCATCCGCGTCTGCAAAAGAGAGTCTTGCAGAGTTGATCTGCGATGAGAGTTCTTTTGTCTTAAACTTCTTATCTCCCGGCATCATGAGCAGATAATACTGAGTCTTCTGCCTATTGCAAAGAAAGAGATTTTTGCATATCAGAACTTCAAGCACTTTATCAATCTCATTGCACGCTTCCATCGTATTTGCAGGCTCATGATCTGTCCTCTTATACTCTATTCCGAGCTCATCCAAGAAGTCATATGTACGAACTTCTCTCTGAAGTCTTCCTTCTGTATTTTCAGGTCTTCCGCTAAACAATTCCATGTTGTCTCTTCCTTTCCGTTTTTTACTCATATCCACATAATATCATAATTCTTTTAACCAGTCCTTGCACCGTACATCTTCATTCCACTCTCCATGTGCGGTACAAAAGACAAATCTCGCACCGTACGTCTCCATTCTACTATCCCTGTGCGGTGCAAAAGACAAATCTCGCACCGTACG
The DNA here is from genome assembly GCF_000686965.1 of Butyrivibrio sp. AE2005. Taxonomy (NCBI): domain Bacteria; kingdom Bacillati; phylum Bacillota; class Clostridia; order Lachnospirales; family Lachnospiraceae; genus Butyrivibrio; species Butyrivibrio sp. AE2005. The sequence goes on along the minus strand of NZ_KK366047.1, from coordinate 43,055 downwards.
TCTTCATTCTACTATCCATATGCGGTGCAAATAGCAAACCTCACACCGTACGTCTTCATTCCACCCTCCATGTGCGGTGCAAAAGACAGATCTTGCACCGTACACCTTCATTCTACTCCTCCTGTGCGGTACAAAAGACAACTCTCGCACCGTACGTCTTCATTCTACTATCCATATGCGATGCAAATAGCAAACCTCACACCGTACCGTTTGCTCGTATCTTTCCTGTACGGTGCTCCCCAATTTTTCTCCTCTGAACGCCCCTCTTGTAGGAAATGTATCCCTTATTAATTTCCTATATTCTGCCTCAACCGGTACGTATAGGCCGTCCTGCGCTTTTCATCTGCACATCCTTGTGGAGCGTATTGGGAGACAAATAGCCCCCTCATATTTACGGAACAAAGAGCTACATCCTTGCGGAACGTATTGGGAGGCAATAGCCCCCTCACATTCACACAAAAAACAACCGAGGCCCCCCGCGGGCCCCGGCTGTTATATTAAATTCTATTTGGAATGCTTTATATTCCAAATAAGGATATTTAACTAATTTACTTAACGATCATACCTGTCTCTCTGTCAGCAAATACTGCTACCATTACGAGGAAGACAATTCCCATGATGAGCTGCTGTGTCTTGGGCTCGATGCCGAGCATTACAAGTCCTGCGATAAGGATCTTGTAGGTCATTGCGCCAAGGATTATGTTGTAGAACTTAACCTTAGCACCGCCGTTAACGGGCATTCCACCAAGAACGAGTGCAATCATGATCTGTGTCTCAAGCTGATTACCTGCTGTTGAAGTAACAGATCCAACCTTGATACTGTTGATGAATGCTGCAAGTCCTGTGATCATACCTGCTGCCGCGTATACGAGCATCTTGGTCTTTTCAACTCTTACACCTGCAAATCTTGCTGCAGTCTCACCTGCACCGATAGCTTTAAGTCTGTTTCCAAGTCCTGTGTACTGGAATACAGCAAAAGCAATAAGGAGGATTGCTATCGTAAATGTAAGATTTACCGCAAGTGTGTTATAAGAAGTAATGTTTGATGCTCCGTATACGGGAGTCTTTGTTGTTGCATAAGCAACGATACCTCTTATAAGGTACATGTTACAGATAGTAACAATGAATGATGTGATCTTACGCTTTACATTGAAGAATCCGTTTATAAATCCAATGATTCCGCCTGTAAGCACACCACACAAAATTGCAAGCACTATATTGTAATTTGACAAGTAGCACACAACAACCGAGCAGATTCCCAACATAGAACCCTGTGAGAAATCAAGTCCGCCCATTGTCATAACCATAAACACGCCAACGCATGAAATAAGAAGTACATATGACTGTGACAAAAGAAGCTTAAGACTTCCCATTGAATAGAGCTGACCTTTAGTAAGTACAGCAAACAGCAACACAATGAATATAAATCCGGCAAAAGGCATTATGTTTCTTATGATTGGCCGCTCCATGAAAGGTGTTTTGATTTTTTTCTCGTTTTCCATAATCGGCCTCCCTTATACCATATTCGCAATAAGATCTGTATCTTTCAGATCTTCTGAACGTTTAAACTCACCATTCTGACGACCGTCTTTCATGATAATGATACGGTCTGCCATACCAAGCAGCTCTGAGATTTCTTCAGAGATCATGATGATAGACTTACCATTTTTTCTCATTGTATCCATCATCTGATAAATATCTGCCTTAACCTTTACGTCGATACCACGTGTAGGTGAATCAAGGATGATTATGTCTGAATCTTTACCAATCCATCTTGCCAAAACAACCTTCTGTTTGTTACCGCCGGAAAGAGCTGACATGAACTGATGCACGCCCTCCATCTTGGTACTCATCTGTTTAGCAAACTTCTCTGCAAATGCTTTCTCATCCTTTGCGTGAAGAATGTGATTCTTCTTGATATTTTCAAGTGAAGGAAGACAAATATTGTCCTGAATAGTGTCATTTATTACAAGAGACTCGTTATCTCTGTCCTTCGACGCATATGCGATACTGTGATCGATAGCGGTCTTAATGTCATTTATCTTAGTTCCGTCTGCAAGAGTTACACTACCTTCTCTGTCATAAGATGCTCCAAAAAGAGCTTTTCCGACTTCATGCATACCACATTCGGAAAGACCACCGATACCGATAATCTCGCCCTTATGAAGTTCGATACTAAAGTCATCGATCTCTCCGGGTACTGTGAGGTGTTCCCCTTTTAATACAACCTCATCGGAAACTCTCTCGTTATAGTCCGTACGATAGTAGTTATTACTCATCTCACGTCCTACCATGAGCTTCTTAAGATCGTCCGTATCAACTTCCGAACTCTTAACCGTTCCGATAAACACACCGTCTCTAAGAACACTTATGTTATCTGACTGTTCTATTACTTCATCAAGATCATGTGAGATAAAGATAACGCATCTTCCGTCATCACGTGTCTGCTTCATAACCTTGAAAAGCTCGATTCTTCCTTTTTCACCGAGAGCCGTTGTAGTCTCATCGACAACAAGGATCTGGGGCTTAAAGTGTGTAGCCTTAACGATCTCGATAAGCTTTCTGTCCTCAAAGTTGTAATTGTCTATGAGGTCTGTAGCCTTGATGTAATTAAATCCATAGGAATCAAGAAGTTCCTGTGCTTTTTTGTTCATGGCGTTTGTGTTCTTTACGCCAAAATTTGTAAATTCGTCTTCTTTTCCGAGAAAGATATTCTCAGCAACGGAAAGACCTGACAATGTTCCGATTTCCTGTACGATAACCGCAACTCCCTGGTAGTTTCCGTCTACCTGGTTCTTGGCATTGACTTCTTTTCCGTTTAATGTAAATGTACCGCTGTCCTTATGGTAAATTCCTGTAAGACAGGATGTAAATGTTGATTTGCCGGAACCATTCTCGCCGATCAGTGCATGGATTTCTCCCTTGAAGAAATCAAGAGTGACATGATCAACGGCATGTGTGACACCAAAGTTTTTGTCGATTTTCTCGGCATGCAATAATACTTCGCTCATGTCTGCCCCCTTTATTTAACAACTGCACCCTTAACGGGTTTAATGGTCATAGTTACGATTGCAAGAAGTACGATACCTGTTACGATATTCTGTACTGTTGTAGGAGCTCCGAGAGCAACGAATCCCTCGAACAACAATTCAATGATGAACTCTCCTATTACGATAGCTACTATCGGATGTCCGTATTTCTTGAATGCAAGTCCGAAGAACGTTCCCATAAGAGGCGGGAAGTTACGGCTCATTGATGCAAGGTTTGAAGCACTTGTCATTGATGTTCCGTATGAAATTGTAAGGATTGATTCAATTCCAACAAATAAACCGCAAAGAGTAAATGCCACAACCTTATATTTGTCTACGTTAACACCCATGTTCTTGGCAACAACTTCATTTGAACCGATAGCATAGGTGTATGTTCCTATCTTTGTATACTTAAGGATGAATCCACAAAGGAAGAACGCTGCAAGTGCAAGAACAAGGTTCCAGGGATAATCTCCGAATGCTCTGTAGTTAGTTGCAAGGATTGCTTCTTTTCCGTTTGTCGCATAGATGGAAAGAGCCTCATAAACAAGAGATAATCCTGCAGTTACGATAAGAGATGAAATTCTAAGTTTGATATATACAATTCCGTTGAGAAGTCCTACGAGAACTCCGCTAACGATAGGCGCGATCAAAAGGCCTGCATAACCGCACTGTTTACTCATATTTACCGCAAGCACAGATGAAAGTACGATGTTTGCGCCCACACTCATATCAAAAGGTCCCATTACGCAGATAAAATAAAGTCCACAACCACCAACTGCATAATAAAGGGCTGTTTTTAAATAGGTTTGTAATTTATTAAAATCGCCGAATGTCTGAGGTGCCAACATCTTGAAGAACGCCCAGAATACAAACGCGATAAAGATCAAAAGCAAAAGCCCGAATGCCTGGCTCTGTTTAAATTTTTGAAACTTACTCATATAATCCTCCCGCAAGAGTTTTTGGTCCAGAAACTGTTTTTTATATATGCCGTATTCTCCGGTTGCGGAAAATACGGCATATCCATGTTTTTTCCTTAAATATATATATCTTTTATAAGCGTTTAGTTGTTTATTAAATTAGTTGCTGTGACGAGAAATAACATCGTCGATTGAAAGATTTGAAGCAGCCTTGCTGAGATCTTCGAAGCTGTATCCTGCCATCTCTACCATCTCTTCATCTGTGTAAGGATCGTCATTTACAAAGTACTTCTCATAGTTTGCATAATCATCGGGTGATGATACATAAAGATAAGGGAAGAGAATCTCATAACCAAATGTTCCTTCATCCTTTACATAGTTGCCCTTAACTGCGTTAAGTACAAGGAAGAATGCAAACAGAGGATCGCAGAAGTGTCCGCCTGACTCTGCAAACATGCCGCCTGACTTAAGCTGATCTGCAAGGTCATCAAGGAAGTCTGTTGATACAACGTCGATCTTACCTGTGAGACCTTCGTTAGCATATGCACCGATAGAACCTACAAGAGGATCTCCGCCGCCACCTGCTACGATAAGAGCGTCCATTCCGGGATTTGAATTGTAAAGTGACATAGCTGCCTTAGCACCTTCTTCTGAAGATGTGTTTGCATATACGGGCTCAGTAAGTGTAGCCTTATCATCGGGATGAGCTGTATTCCACTCTTCAACAGCCTTCTGATATCCCTTCCATCTAAGCTGGAATGTAGCATCACCAACTGTCCAAGCCTCAAGACCGATCATTCTGTCGCCCTTTTCAAGAAGGAGATTAACAAGTGTATATCCGTTTGTTACCTCATCTTCATGAACTGCACCAACATAATATTTAGAATTGCAAGCTGTCTTGTATACTTCAGGGCTGTTCTCCTCTGAAATGATACGGAAGAACTGTGCGATATATACGCCGTTTTCTGTACATGTATTGATTGCGGATGTCATCTCTGAATCAGCTGAGTTACAAATAATGATTCCCTTACATCCTGCTGCACAAAGCTGCTCAACAGAAGCTGTAACCTGCTCTGAAACGTGTCCCTGATCAACATACTGAACTTCAACGCCGTTTGCCTTTGCAGCCTTATCAACGATTTTCTTACACTGGCTTCCAAGAACGTCAGTTGAACTCCAGATTGATACACCGATCTTGATATCGCCTGCTGCAGCGGGTGCTGCTGCGCCGTCTGCTGTTCCCCCCTGAACTATCTGCAGGTGCTGCGCCACCGGCTGCCGAACCACAACCAACCAACATAGATGCAGCCATAGTTCCCGCAAGGAGCATTGCACCTAATCTTTTAATTTTCTTTTTCATAGATTTACCTCCTTTGAAAATTAAAAATATGAAATGAATATAATAATCGGTTCGTCTCCACGAATCCGACCTGGAACCTTATTTACTTTTTGAGACCTTTTACTTCAAAGCTTTTACTGGTCTCATCTCCGAAAACAACACCCGCCGACTCAGCTGCCGTTTCGTCATATGTAACGGAAACAACTACTTCATCTCCGTTAGAGAGTTCTTTATTCTTATCTATGCTTACCGAAATGGATGAAACAGCATTTATATACTTTGTGAGTTCGGTAAGATCTCCGAGTTCATCGAGCTCCTCAATCTTCTCTTTTCCTCCGACCATCTCTGTTTCCATTCCGTCGTAGTCGACATTTACAAACGCGGTGCCTTCACCGTTCTTGCCGTTAAAGTCGACAGTCACATAATCAAGAATATTTGTGATTCCGTCGGTTGTATTTATCTGTGTTTTTTTCTCCGCACCGCAACCTGCAAGTGCAAGAAGTATGCTCATCCCTACTGTCGCAAGTACTACAGTTTTTCTAAATTTAAACACCGATTATCCCCTCCCGAAAGAAGTTATTCTTTTTTCGCTCTGTAAAAAACGAAAAGCTTTGCAAACAGAAATGAAATAATATTTCTTGTTTACAAAGCTATTCTATCAATTTAATTATTTTTTAATTAGCACAATTTAGAAAATCTAACTATCACTTTTTTGAAAAAGTGATAAATCCCGCTCCACTGCGCGTTTTAGCACTGTATAAACAATAAATACATAGACAAATCCGATGCAAGCCGTCAAAAATTGAAACACAGAAAACGTCTTCTGAAACACAGGCAATTTATTTCTCAAAGGGCTCTGCTCCGGAATAAATGCCGGAAGCAGCCACATAGAGATCGTGGCGCCCATAAATACGCCTTTTGCCAGTGAACACAGGATTGCCCTTGCCATGTTTGATATCCGAAACACATTGTTTCCGGAACCCATGAACGACTTTTTGAAAAGAAATTCCACCGCCACGGCAAGCACGATATTTCCAAGCATTATGAAAATAATTATTGCCGGAACCGCCATCATAACAGGGCTCATCGCGATCATATACGCAGTAATCGGAGTGATGATGCTCAAAATAATCCCACAAGGCAGGTTGACCATAAGCACCGCAAGAACTATACACGTGTTAACGATCGGGCCTGTAATAAAAATGCTAAGATTTTTAAAAACCTGACTTACGATACAGATTGCCAGAAGAACCGCCGTTGTCGCAATCTGCCTCGTTCCAAACTTACTTTCTTTTGTTTTTCCCATTTTCCCACCTCTGCTTTTTTCGTCTATTGCATATTCTTCTTTCTGTATTCGCTGGGACTTATACCCTCAAGTCTTCTAAACACGCGGCTGAAGTAGTTATAGTCATCATATCCGACTTCGAAAGAGATCGCTTCGAGCTTGTTCTTTTCATCTTCCATAAGCTTTTTTGCCCTGTCCATACGACATCTTGTGATATAGGTCGTGATTGTCTCGTTGTATTTCTGTGAGAACTTACGTGAAAGATAGCTGGGCTCGACAAAGAACTGCTCCGCAAGCCCCGACAGAGACAGATGTTCCATATAATGTGTCTCTATGTAATCCCTGATATTCTCAACCTGACTGCTTATGGAGTTATTCTCATTTGCAGACTCGCCCTGCGCTATGGAAAGAGCAAGCTCCATATTGTCAGTTATTATCTCTTTATTAAGTGAACGAAGTCCGTAGTTTATCGCATCCTGAACTTCCTCATAGGTCCGCTCATCGCTGTTCTTGTCAGAATCCGCTATTGTATTGAGCGCTCCGGTCGTAAACTGCGTAACTTCAAAAAGACTCCACTTCTGTTCGTCGCACTTATCAAGCCCCGCCGTTTCCATAAGAACGGTCTTTGCGCGTCCGATATCTCCTTTTCCTAGACTGTCGACAAGAAGCGATTCGATACGGCTTGTATATCTGTCGTTAAAAGCCGATGCTTTCCTACTGCCCGTGCACACTACCGTGCTATGCTCACGTCCAAAAGGCCTTGTAACAAGATTTGCGATCATCTCTCTGTAAACAGCGGCGATATCATCGAGCGAAGTCGCCTTGTCATGTAGCACTATGGTAATAGGTCCCTGTTCTTCAACAGGAAATGCCTCAAGAATGCGGTCCGCGATAAAATGTAGCCTCGTCGGCGTCGCATTGAGCTCTATCACGAACTCATTTACCTTATCGGTGTAGTTGAAAACGATGGTTCTTTCATTTCCGACAATCTTGCGAAGCTTTTCTTTCAGGCTGTATGACATGCGAAGCACATCTTTTTCATAGCTCTGCTTCAAGATCTCAACATCGTGAAACTTCACAAGGATAGTAGACATTTCGGAAAAGACCTTTGTGCTCGGAACATGGAAATCTTTTCCCGGTCTGAATAGTTTGCCGTTTAAAAGAGATGAGAATTCATCATCCTCAAGAAATGATGAAACATATGTCTCCCTAAGGCGACTGTCCTCTTTTACCGCTTTCTCCGCTTCTCTTTCCTCAAGTGTCTTAAGCGCTTTGCTGAGAGAATCGACAAGCTGTTCCCTGCTCACAGGTTTTAGAAGATAGTCGATACCTCCGGACATAAAGACGCCCTTTACCTTCTGGAAATCATCATATCCGCTTACAGCCAGTGTAATGATATCGGGATATTCCTCTTTTACCCTGTCAAGAAGCTCAAGGCCGCTCAAAAACGGCATATTGATATCCGTGATCAGAATATCCGGCTTCTCTTTCGGAATTCTCTCAAGCACTTCTTCCCCATCACATGCCGGCTCGAGGAATTCTATGGAATAGTCCTCCCACGGTAACATACATCTTATATTTTCACGGCTCCAAAGTTCATCATCTGCCGCCAATACCCTATACTTTGCCTTCACCCTAATTGCCTCCTCAATATATCTGCCGCGCCGCAGTCTCCTTGCGACGTCAATCAATATCTGAAACCATCTTTACCGTAGGCAATATGATAATTGCCCTGGTTCCCGTTTCCTGATCACTTTCGTAGTGAATACCGTAATTGTTCCCATATACATTTTTGATGCGGGCATTAACATTCATAATACCAATTGAGCGCCCCATCTCAATTCGCCCTATATCAGCCTTTTCAAGCTGTTCATTCATCGCATCCGCGTCCATTCCGGCGCCGTTATCTTCTATTGTAACAAACAATCTTCCGTCATTGTGCTTTGCCGTGATTATAAGCTCTTTGTCTTTTCTCCTTGTCATACGAAGCCCGTGCTGAAGCGCATTTTCCACTATAGGCTGAAGCGTTATTCTCGGAATACTGTCCTGAAGCGTGTCCGTATCAATGTGATAAGTGTATTTTACGGAGTTGCCGTTACGCACATCCATAACATACAGATAATTTCGAACATGCGCCATCTCCTGCTGCAATGTCGCCTGAGTGTCGGAAATATCAAGACTGTACCTGAAAATAGCTGAAAGAGACTGACACAGACCGCTCACAAGCATACAATCCTGCGAAGCGGCTATTCCGCTCATCGTATCAAGCGTATTATAGAGAAAGTGAGGATTTATCTGCGCCTGCAGAACTTTGTACTGCGTTCGTTCCATCAGTACTTTGGCCTCATATTCCTCCTCGACCATCTTCTGAATCCTGTCGAGCATTTCGTTGAACTCTTCCCCCATTACCTTGAGTTCATCGCTCCATCCGTCCGTCTTAACTCTAAGCTCTTTTTCTCCGTTCTTGATCCTTATCATCGTACTGCTGAGCGCTTCCACGGGTCTGTAGATAAATCCCGAAATAAGCGTTCCAAGAAAAAGCATCAGCAAAATGATTATTCCCGCTATAACCAAAAGAGTTCGAACCAACGCACTCTGAGTTTCAAGAAGCAGTGACTGCGGCGTCAGCATAACTATATGAAGGTTATACTTTCTCAAAGCAATGCTGTTCAGATAAAAAGATCCATATTCATTTTCAAATTCCGGAAATTCATTTGAAGCGGTTGCAATTGTCTGTGTCAAATCGGAAAAGATCCTGCTCTCTTCCTTTGTGATATTCCCAACCTGAGCAATAGAAATATCTCCTCTTGGCTGGAGCCACACGTACACATCTCTTGATGAAATATATTTGCTCATAAGGTCAGATATATTCTGTGCATTAAAATCACAAACTATATATCCGTATTGAGTTCTTTTATCATCATATGTATGGAGTTTAAGACAAAACCGCAAAATATCGCTATCTGCGACTTCGTTATGATATCCCGAGATCATGACCGCATAATCATCCGACTCAAGATATCTTTTTAGATGAGATTCATTGACATATTGCTCGCCAGCGTAAAGATCGTTTGGATACGCAATAGGCTGTTTTCTCCATGAACTGATCAGCTTATCCTCATTGTTGTAAATATACATGGCAAAAAGCTGATCTGCAGAATCGAAGCGCGCTTCAGAAAGGCGCCAAGCGCTCCAATAATAATTCAATATCTCGCCCTGCGCCGAACTGTCCCTTCTCATAGCGGCAATTAGTTCAGTTTCCGTATAGATGGTCTGCATCTTTACAATAAGTCCGTGAATATACGAATTAAGCTCGTTCTCAATACGCTGAAGCGTCTCATCGTTATTCAAAAGACTTTCTCTTCTGATCTGCTGTCTGGATGTCACTTCAAACGCGACCGTCTGCGCGATCACTGCAAAAAGTGTGCATCCTATGACCATGCCGAGAATTGCACGACGCATTGTCCATTTGATTTTTCTCATAACCCGCCCTTATTCCCCAATAAGGATAAAATCAACTGTATTTTGCTTCGTCCAGCGATTCCTGAGAAATAAGTGCCTTGTGAAGCATAACAATTTCGCCCTTCCTATGCTCTTTTACCTCATAAAGAGCATTATCTGCGGCATACATGTAATCCCATAGTTTGTTTGTTGACACGGGAATAGAGTTGCATATTCCCTGTGATATCGTAACCAGCTTACCGTACTCATGTGAAGGAGCCACCAGATTATGTTCTTTTATACCCATTCTGATATTTGAAGCATACCACATAACTTCTTCATCAGTCATATCTTCATAAACAATAACGAACTCATCTCCGCCGTATCTAAATGCGTGTATCCTGTCGTTACTGCTGCATTTTTCAGTTATTATCTCTGCTATTGTCTTAAGGCAGGTATCTCCGGCCTGATGTCCGAAAGTATCATTGTACTGTTTGAAATTATCAACATCGAGAATCTCAACAGCGAGAGACTTCTGATTTGCATATGCCGCATCAAAAGCTTTATCCGCATATTCATTGAGACCGTATCTGTTTCCGAGTCCCGTAAGCGAATCCGTCTCAGCTTTTTTCATAAGAGCTAAATTCTCACGCTCCATCTCACTGAGCTTAGCCCTGATCTCGGTAAAGAACTTGTAGTTTACGATACCTTCTTTTTCCTGAGCCATTGAATGAATATAGAATTCTTCATGTGCCTCATGCATCTTCTCTACATTATTCATCTGAGTATACAATTCGCATTTGATCTTGGCGTATTGCTTTTTCAGATATGCAATATTTATGTCATCTACCGATTCCTTGATGTTATCCACAATATCGGAAACTTTTTCAAGCTGGCCTATCTTCATATAGAAGCGGCACACTGCATAAATATCATCAATATTATCAATGGAAAATCTTTCCGAACAAAGCGTCTTATAAAGATTATCTGAATATTTCTCAAATTCTTCCATATTTCCAAGTGCATAATTTCCCCGCATTCTCACACCCTGAACAAGAATGTCCTGGAAATACTCACTTCGAACTCTCGGATCAGATTCAAGTCTGTTTATGGCAAGCAAACACTTCTTAATAGATTCAGGTTTATTCATGGCCAAATAAGCGTCGGCTTCGTAGCAATAGCAAAAAAGAATATTCAAATAATACAAGCTGTCTTCTTTATTTCTTCTGACATGTTTATAACCGGACTGAGTGTAAGAAAGCGCGGTCTTATATTCGCCTATTGATTGATAAATTACTCCAATATTACACTCAATAAAACCGACTGCAGAACTCTTCTCAAGTTCACTGCAATCTCTTATTCCCGTCATAAAGAAATCAAGCGCCAGCTCAATATTGCCGTGGTTAATGGCGTCAATACCAAGAAGATTGTAGCATCTTACGATATACTCCTTATCTCCGCATATCTGTAAATACTCGATCGCCTTCAAAAGATTCGCATTAAAATTAAGATACTCTGCGCTCACGCGATAATACGCATCAGCGAGATAATAATAGGAATATCCCAAAAGATTAACATCATCGATCTCTTTGGCTTTTTGAAGGAGTTTGTCACTTGCGTCAACATAACTATCTGCCATACTTGCTCTGGCAGTCATCACTTCGCGATTTAAAGTTTGAACTTCGTTATCATAGTTTTGAATATTCATGTACCTGTAACCTATTTAAAAAAAGCAAAAATACGCTATTCTGATTATTTCTAATTTTATATCATACTTTTCAGTCTTGCAAGATGAATGAACGCACCTGACACAAGTGACAGGTAAAAAATGTGGTTTACATATATTGCTTGACCTGCTCGGTCATAAGATTACTTTTGCACTGTATTCCGCTTAATTTTACCACAGCACATAACCCCTGTTATTTCGGGACTTCCCGTATATTAGTTTGTGAGTAATCCCCCATTTCCACAAAGTTATCCACATGACATTAACGTCATTCATATATGACTTTTGTATGATTTTTCGGTCATTATACCAAATTGTGTAGCATATAGAAACAATTCAGTATAATGTCAGGTTTACATAAATTTACATTTTTGATTTATATGTAAACCTACTACTTCATTTTCCACCAATATAACGTCAATATCAGCTCTTTTTAATCATCAAACCCGCTCCAAAACTGTGATATCGCCTCTTTGACCGTAGTAGTCAAAACAGTCTTCATTTTTATCCACTCTCTCGGGAAAAGCGCTCTGTATCCGGCTTGCGTGAATCTGTCATCAAGAAGAGCCACTACTCCCTTGTCTTCTTCCGTTCTTATAACTCTTCCGGCAGCCTGAAGAACTTTGTTCATTCCGGGATATCTGTAGGCATAATCAAATCCGTCAACACCCTTTTCCTCAAAGTAATTACGCAGTATCTCGCGCTCATTACAAACAAGCGGTATTCCCGTTCCGACAACTATTACTCCTATAAGGCTGTCATTCTTAAGGTCGATTCCTTCGCTGAATATTCCGCCCATAACACAAAATCCAAGAATATTCCTGTCTTCCTCAACCTCTATGTCCATGTGTATGTATTCATTAAGATCGACATTGTTTCCCTCTGAGAATCTGTCAAGGAATGACTCTCTGGCTTCCTCCGTCATATAGCTTTTTTGAACCAGAAGCTCAGTTGCTTCGCTATTGCAGAACTCTCTTTCATAAATGTCGTAAACCTCATCCAAAAAACTGTGTGAAGGGAAAAATATAAGGTAATTCCCGCCTCTTGCATCAACAATATTGTGGATATATGAAGCGATATTGTAGTACTGCTCGCTGCTTCGCTTTGAATACCTGCTGGTCACATCCCTTCCCACAAAAACTCCAAGTCTGTTTGGATCAAATACGGATTTTGCGTAGATCTCGAAATCCTCGTCCGTTCCTCCGAGCAGCTTCTTGTAATACTGTATGGGAAGAAGTGTCGCGGAAAAGAGAATCGACGAGCGCCCACGCCCCATACATTCAGCAAGATTCAAGGAAGGATCGACACATGAAAGCCTCAGTATAAAGCTTCCGTCCTCCGCAAATTCGCTGTAAATCACATAATGATCGTCTACCTTGTCATATATTGTAAGAAATCTTGAAATATCAAAATAAAACAGCAAGAGCTCGTCTCTGCAAGGGCCTGTCGTGTGTTCCTCAAGATACTCCGACAATATTCCCGACAAGCGGTTTAAGGCATTTACAAACTTTTCTATGCTGTCTATAACAGTACAACCGTCGCAATTTCTTTTTAGCTCCAAAAGTTCCTTGTTGCACTTATCAAGATGTCCCGCGATTCTGGGATGAAACTCCTTTATCGTGCTCTTTAATTCCAAGAAGCTCTCTTTGCGAAGAGCCGCACTGTACATGTCCCTTCCCCTGTCCAGAAGATTGTGCGTCTCATCGACCAAGAATACGTAATCAGATTTAACTCCGTCAGCAAAAAATCTGCGAAGATACACGAAAGGGTCGAAAACATAGTTATAGTCGCAGATAACGCCGTCAGCCCAAAGGCTCATGTCCAGCGACATCTCAAACGGGCATACTTTGTGTTTCTCCGCATACTTTACTATCTTTTCCCTGGCAAAAGAGTCCTCGTTCGTCAAAAGGTCGTATATCGCATCGTTTATCCTGTCATAATGGCCGTTTGCATACGGACAGGCCTCGGGATTGCATTCTCTTTTATCTTCTTCCAAGAAGCATATCTTATCTCTCGCCGTTATAGTCACGGTCTTAAACTTAAGATTCTGTGACTCTCTCAGTGTATTGTAAGCGTCTTCCGCAACGGTCCTTGTTATCGTCTTGGCTGTCAGATAGAAGATCTTGGACGTTTTCCCCTCTCCCATTGCCTTAACAGTGGGAAAAACAGTCGTGATCGTCTTGCCCGTTCCCGTAGGTGCCTCAAGAAAAAGCTTTTTCCCATGGACAATAGTCCTGTAAACGCCGGCGGCAAGCTCTTTTTGACCATCTCTGTACGAAAAAGGAAACTGCACAGCCTTTATAGACTTTGTTCTTATCTCGTTCCACTCAAACTCAAAGTCTGACCACTTCAAATATTTTTTTATAAGATTTTCAAACCATGCTGTTATTTCTTCAGATGAGTACTTGAAGTCAAAATACTTCATTTCTTCAGTATCCATGTTACAATAACTCATTCTGACTTTGATTCCGGGACAGTTCTTTTGCCCCAAATAGATCGCGGCGTAACACTTCGCCTGCGCAAGATGGACTTCAACCGGCTCTTTCATCTTGTTAAGGTCTCTGTACGTTCCCTTAATCTCATCAACGAGAGGGAGCTCTTTTCCGGCCTCAAAAAGAGATTCCTGAGCATCGTATGAAGTTTCATTAAAGAATTTATCCAAAATACCGTCGGCACGGCCTTCTATAACAAGGTCGTATCTGCCCGTGTTATACGTGTACTTGAGCGGCACTTCGGCATGATAATCAGGTCCCATGCTCTTTTGTATCATGCGATGTATTCTGCTGCCTTCCTGCATCGCGTCGGCGGAAACCTGATGTATTCTGTTGTCTATGCTTCCGCTTCGCAGTACAAACTCAACAAGCCTGCGGACTGAAATTTCTATCGAATAGTTTTCCATAATAGTAAAACTCCCCATGGCATATTTTATACCATGGAGAGCTTTACTACCACAATGAACAATTATTTTCTTATTTGAAAGGTATTACTCAACCTCTCATGATAAGTATACTGAATCGTTCAAAATTAATCAAATGATGAACGTTTCATTCAATTAGCTGGCAATTGCCAATTTCTGTAAAAAATTCTCAAAATCGCTGTTGTATCCGCGATACTCTACTGTAAGAGTCTGTGAAAGATCAAGTCCAAATACTCCGAGGATCGACTTAGCATCCACAACATATCTGTTATAATATATATCTATATCGAAGTCACACTTAGTTGCGGCATTGACGAAGTCCTGTACCTGATTAGGGCTCAACATAATGTTTCTCTTAATACATCCTAACATCAAATGTTACTTCCTTTCTGTACCACTTGCACTACTTAAATTTAACCTATAAAAATATACATGCTCTGAAAGGAAATGTAAATGGAAATTTGTTAAAATACTGTGAAAAAATTGCGGAGAATTTATGTCTTTATTATTACCCGGATTTCTTTTCCCAATGTAAAATATTGAACAAATGCCCGAAAACATTGACAAATCGCAATACTGATAGTTTAATTGATATAAAATCACAACTTGAATATAAGACTACATTTTTTCAATGTGGCTTGCCATTAAGGAGGAAAAAAGCAATGAATCTTTTTCTTGAAGAAATCTCATCTGATGAGGGCGTGGTATACAATTTAACTCCCATGGGATATGTAGGTCTGGTATTTATGATACTTGCTGCACTTGCAATAATGAGCTTCTTCGTAAATAAGGACGGCAAGGGAAAACTTAGCATCAAGCAGATCACGGTATCCGGACTTTGCCTTGCTCTTGCATTCGTTCTTTCTCACTTCAAATTTGCAAAGCTCCCGATGGGCGGCTCAATAACACTTTTCAGCATGTTTTTCGTCACATATATCGGATATATTTACGGTCCCAGAGTCAGCATAGCTTCAGGTATTGCTTACGGGCTTTTACAGCTCATTGAAGACCCTTATATAGTAAGTATTCCACAGCTTTTTTGTGACTATATCCTCGCCTTCGGCGCACTTGGCCTTGGCGGATTATTCTATGAAAAGAAATACGGCATGATAAAAGGTTATATCACCGGAGTTCTCGGTCGTTACTTCTTTGCAGTATTATCAGGCGTAATATTCTTTGCTTACTATGCACCCGAAGGAACATCACCGATTGTTTACAGCATCACTTACAACGCAACATACATCGTACCTGAATGTATCATTACTGTAATTATCCTGTGTATTCCCGTTGTTAAGAGCACTCTCAAGCGTATCAAGATGGAAGCAAACGAAAAAGATATCAGAAAGGCCGTCCAGCTTGGGTAATCGAAGCTACATCAAGAAATAAAAGAACATTTTCCAACAGATAAAAGAAGATCATCGAACCATTTCCGTCTGATGATCTTCTTTATTATGCTCTATGTAATATTATTCCGATTCATTTAATCAACTCACTATAAACTCACTATACTGTGAAATATCAGCCCTTTGAAGCATCGCTTTAATGCGAATTCCGGAGGTTTCATATTTCGTCTCTTTCACAACACCTCTGTTTTCAAGGATATTCACTATGCTTCCCTCTGTATAAGGAAGAAGAAGCTCGCATTCCTTCTCACCTTCGCTTAACTTTCTCTCTATTGCTGCGATAAGTTCATCAAGAGAAACGTCATCTTTTGCACAGATATAGATTCTGTCGCCCGAAGCCTTCGGAATCTCCATAATAAGGCGTCCGTTCTCCTCCTGTTCTCTCTGAACAAGATCGGACTTATTAAATACATATATTATAGGAATATCTCCTGCACCAATCTCAGCAAGAGTTTTCTCTGTTATTTCCATATGGAATCTGTATTCGGGATCCGAAAAATCAATCACTTCCAACAAAACGTCGGCATACTTTGCTTCTTCGAGCGTTGACCGAAATGCTTTGACAAGTGCGTGCGGAAGTTCGCTTATAAAACCTACCGTATCGGAAAGCAAAAATGGTCTTCTTCCTGTAGGAGTTATCTTTCTGACAGTTGTGTCAAGTGTCGCAAACAGCATATCTTTTTCAAGGACAGTTTTGTCATCTGCGCTCTCCGCGCCATACAAGCGAAGCAAGTTATTCATAACCGTTGATTTACCTGCATTTGTATAACCGACAAGCGCGACACGTGCAATATTTGATCTAAGTCTTCTGTTCCTCTGAGTCGTTCTTTCTTTTTCAAGATTTTTGAGTTCGTTTGAGAGTTCACTTATTCTGTGTTCTATACGTCTTCTGTCAAGCTCAAGTTGCTTCTCGCCGGATCCCTTATTTGAAAGTCTTCCGCTTCCGCCGCCCTGTCTTGAAAGAGTCTTCCCCATTCCGACAAGCCTTGGGAGCATGTACTGAAGCTGCGCCGACTCAACCTGGAGCCTTGCTTCCCTTGTTCCCGCTCTCTTTGCAAAGATCTGCAAGATAAGTCCCGTCCTGTCGATAACTTCCGTATCAAGTATCTTCTCAAGATTCCTTACCTGCATGGGTGAAAGCGAATCGTTGAAGATAATAATGCTTGCATCCAGCACATCAAGCGCTGCCGCAATCTCCTGCACCTTGCCGCTTCCTATATATGTACCTTTATCCGGAGCATTGAGCGACTGAGTCACCGTCGATGCAACCTCAATGTCTATAGCCTTCGTCAACTCTTTCAGCTCATCCATCGAGCGCTCAAACTCATCATCGCTCCTGCCCGTGTTGAGCCCCACCAGGATGGCTCTTACATTATCTATTTTTGTGGTGTTTTCGTATAATTCGTTTTTCATGTTTTATTGTTCCTTGCTGTTGCGCCTTTTTGTTGTTTCTGACTTTTTGCACCGTATGATTTTATTGTAGCTATCCTGTACGGTACGATTTTTGGCTTTTGCACCGTAGGGTTTCATTCCAGCTATTATGTACGGTGCGATTTTTGCTTTTCACACCGTACAGCTTCTTTTCAGCTATTCCGTGCGGTGGCATTCTTGCTTTTCACACCGTACATCTTCTTTTCAGCTATTCCGTGCGGTGGCATTCTTGTTTTTCACACCGTACAGCTATCTTCCGGTAATTCTGTACTGTGCTCCTGCATAACACTCTCTGCAAATTCATAATTTCACTTCTACAAACTCACCATTTGAAAAACCTAAAGTTTTTCCGGCAACCACAAAGCCCTTATTCTTCATTACTTTCAAAAGAGTAATCATAAAAAAACCGTGTGTAACCACTGCGCAGTCTTCATTTTTTGCAATAAGGCCATCTACAAACTTCTCTGCTCTGATTATAGTATCTTTTTGGCTTTCTTTCTGCCTTTTACTGTTAAACAGCCATTGCAAACGGCATGAAATACTCCAAAATGCAAAAGGCATCTTTAATTTCGTGCTTATACTCGCGGATATAGGAACTTCGTCTATAAGATCTGTAGCGATATACTCCCGCTCTCCAAACACAGCTTTTGCCGTTTCCAGTGTTCTTGGTAAAGAACTGACATAATATGTCTTATAATCCCTTTGCGGAACATCATATTTTGCAGAAATTATAGGAGCATGATTGTACGCCTCAAAATCATGATTAACTTCTTCCGAATTGCTCCATTTTCTTATATTATAATCAACTGTCCCATGCCTGATTATCAAAATATTCAAAGCCTTTTTCCTCGTAACTTATCTGCAACAATGACTAGTTCTGTTGCCATATGATACCGCATGCTTCGCTATATGCCTTATATTCTTCATTATAGTCACATCAACAATCTACACAAAGCTCTCAAACTTCCCTGACGAGCAAAATCTCAATCTCTTCAGTTCCTTCAACAAACTGCTTCTTACCGCTTTCAATAAAGCCGTAAGCTTTGTAGAAGTCTATGGCATCTGTGTTCTTATCAAGTACCCAAAGCCTGTCTACGCTAAATTCTTTAATCGCAAATTTTAACAAAGCAGAACCAACGCCCTGTCCCCAGAAGAAATAATCCACATAGAGTTCGACAACCTCACTGCCCTCAACGTGGATGAGGCCTTTAACTATTCCGTCGTCGTAAACCCAAATATTATCTAATATTCTTGCCGGTTGGCTGTCAGAATCATTGCTTTCACAGCACTCCATGTACTGCTTAGCCACATCCAGTACTTGCAGTTCACCAAAAGAAAACTCATCATTGTGAAAGATTGTTCTATACTTCATTCTTTTCACAAATACGAGTATCTCCGCTATTCTTGATATATCTTGTTCATTTGCTCTTCTTATCATAAAAATCGCTCAAATCCCCTTGCAGAACTCAACTATCTCCTGCTTCCTCGGCTCGACGTCTTCCTTATATTCTATAGAACACAAACCTATACTTCCGCAGGATTCAATCTCGAGATGTCCGTAGAAGTGCTCGATGCTTTGGATAATTCTCTCGCACTCGTGCATTCCGGGGCCTGTTCTGAGCGCGATGCTGTAGCCCTTTTTACCTGATGAGATCTTGGCATGTGGCTCGTGGGTATTGCACCAAGGCGTGCATCTGTCGATGAAAGCCTTGTACTCTCCCGGAATGTCAGCCCAATAGGACGGCGAAACGGAAACAATAACATCTGCGCTGTCAAACTCTTGCATTATCTTATTCACATCATCGTCCATAACGCACTTTGCCGTAGTATGACAGGTTCTGCATCCTTTGCAAAAAGAAAAAGAGTAATCATCTATACATATCTCTTTTACTTCATATCTATCGGCCAGCTCCGCAGATACTATCCCTGCAATCGTGGCCGTAGCCCCTGTTTTCACAGGACTGCAATTTATTATAAGCGCCTTCATTCAAGCCTCCCATCACTACGTCTTTAAAATTGAATATCATATTCTTTATTCTAAATAAAAGTATCTTGCCCCTTATAAAATACTTCTATAGGCTTTTCACGTATATATAAGCTTCCTCAGCGCCGGGCCGGAATTCTCGCACGGAAGAGCAGTGAAGCCCATCTTTTCATAGAAGCCCTCTTTTCCCTTGGCGGCAATCAGCTGAATACTGAGCCTTGCGCCCTTGGGAGCGGACTTTTCAATAAGTGAAACAAGCTTATTTATTATACCGGCCCCAATATTCCGACCTTGATATTCAGGTCTTACAGTCACATCAACTATGGTCATGTACATGCCATCTCCTACGACGCTTCCCATACCGACTGCCTTTTCGCCATCTTTGGCAAGGACAAAATAGTCTCTTTTTGTCAAAGCTTTTTCTGACTGCTCCTTACAGAAGTTCTCCCAGCCGACCGAAGCCCTGAGCTCATAGTATGTTTCAATGTCCGGTTTTTCTTCGTAGAATCTGATTTCCATAGCCGCCCTCTTTTCTTAGTACAGTGTCTTGCAGACTTTTGATCAATTAATTGTCAACGCAACGCTTTCAATCAACATTTCTAACTATTATAAGTAATGAATACCATACACTCAATAAACTTTTTTCAATTTACCTGCATGCAGTGTTAATATTATACTTATGATATTGATTAAAAACGGAGGCAATTCTTATGGGTGTTTTTTCTAAGATACATAGATTCAGAGAAGCGGGACAACAGGCAAACGTCAACAACCTTGAGCGCTTTGGCACTCCCGCAGTTTCTTTATTTACTACTTCAAAGATTTTCACGCTGCACAAGCTTATTGATATCACAGACGGCTATGAAAACGTCATTTATCACGCTTCGACCAAATTTCCTTCACTTCATGACAAAACAGATATAACCGATGCTTACGGCAATCCGGTCGCACATGTGGAAAGAAAGCTCTTTTCACTTCACGAGAGACACTATGTCTATATGGCAAACGGCGCATCTTTCGAGATTTCAAATGAGCTCATGCACATAATCAAGGACGTTACCAACATTGTCGGACTCGGTTGGCAGCTTAAGGGCAACATTCTGGGCTTAAACTTCGAATTATATGATGAAAACGGTGAGATAATCGCTGTCATTTCCCAGAAGATGTTCTCAATTCACGACAAATACTGCATAGATATATACAAGACAGAACATGAAAAGATAGTCATCGCGATCCTTGTAACTCTTCAGCACATGATAAAAGACAGAGAAGCTGCGTCTTCAGGTTCATCTTCATCAGACTGATGTAAAGGTGCATAAATAATCATTTTTTTCTTGCAATATGAGGGAAAAAGCGATTTAATTAACTGTGAGACATTTTTTCATGGGAATGCTTTTCCTGTGAAAAAGGAAACTATATAAGAAAGTGGAAAAGATTATGGAAAACCTTAAAATTCCCAAGAACTACAAATCTGCTCTTGATCTCCACGATACACAGGTAGGTATCAAGACTGTCAAAGATTTCTTTCAGGGCATGCTCTCAAACAGACTCAATCTTCAGAGAGTAACGGCACCTCTTTTTGTAACACCCGAATCAGGACTTAATGATAACCTCAATGGTGTTGAGCGTCCTGTTTCTTTTGATATCCTCAACGAAAATGAACGTCCTGCCGAAATCGTGCACTCTCTTGCTAAATGGAAGAGATATGCGCTTAAAAAGTACGGCTTCAATGTCGGCGAGGGACTTTATACCGATATGAACGCTGTTCGCCGTGACGAAGTTCCGGATAATATCCATTCTATCTTCGTTGACCAGTGGGACTGGGAAAAGGTTATAAATAAAGAAGACCGTAATATTGATTTCCTTAAAGAAACTGTAAAAGACGTATATAAAGTACTCAGAAAGACTGAGAAATTCATGTCTATCCAGTACGATTATATTGAAGAAATCCTTCCTGAGGATATTTTCTTTATCACAACTCAGGAACTTGAGGACATGTTCCCCGAGTACTCTCCCAAAGAGCGTGAGTACTACATTGCAAAAGCTAAGGGCGCTGTATGCATCATGCAGATCGGTGACCTCCTTGCATCAGGTGAGAAACACGACGGCAGAGCTCCCGACTACGACGACTGGGCACTCAATGCCGATATTATCGTATACTTCCCTGTTCTTGACATTGCTCTTGAATTATCAAGTATGGGTATCCGTGTAGACGAGAACTCACTTAAGGCTCAGCTTGAGAAAGCAGGTTGCACAGAAAGAGCCGAGCTTCCTTTCCAGAAAGCAATCCTTAATAAGGAACTTCCTTACACTATCGGCGGAGGAATCGGTCAGTCAAGAATCTGCATGTTCTTCTTAAGAAAGGCCCATATCGGAGAGGTTCAGTGTTCAATCTGGCCCGATGAGATGGCAGAAGAAGCAAAAAATAACGGAATACAGCTTTTATAATAACAATAAAACATTAAAGGTTGCGAATCTATTTTCGCAGCCTTTTTCATGTTATTAAGACAGGGAGAAATATTGACTTGTTTTCATCAACTAAAGATAAAATATCAAAACCAAAAAAATTATCGCCGGCACATACAATTCCGGTGAGTTTTCTTATAACAATCCTTGTAGGAGCGCTGCTTCTTATGCTACCGTTTTCATCGGCAAGCGGAAAACCCACGGATTTTCTGACCGCGCTGTTTACCGCAACAACGTCGGTCTGCGTTACGGGACTTGTGGTCGTTGACACTTACGCACACTGGAGTTTTTTTGGCCAGCTGATCATCTTGATACTTGTTCAGATTGGCGGCCTTGGAATGATAGCTATCGCCGCTACTTTGATGCTTATAACGCACAAAAAGTTTTCGCTCGGTGACAGAATGCTTCTTCAGGACTCTTTTAATCTAAGTTCGGGAACAAAATTGCTCAGATTCCTTACCAGGGTAATAAAAGGAACTTTCATAACGGAAGGCCTCGGCGTGATTTTCTATTCATTTGTATTCATCCCGCAATTTGGCTTTATTAAAGGCCTGTGGATCTCGATTTTCAACTCTGTATCGGCATTTTGTAACGCAGGAATGGACGTTATCGGGCAGGGCAGCCTTGCCAATTACAGAGAAAATCCGATTGTTATGGCAACTACCATGATTCTTATAATCATGGGCGGTCTTGGCTTTGTCGTTTGGTTTGACGTTCTTCATTCGATAAAAGAAGGTATGAAAAAGAGATTCTCTCCCATCATTATGGTAAAAAGATTCTCCGAGCACTGTAAGCTCGTTCTCAGTTTTACGATTATACTTATAACGAGCGGCACGCTTATTTTTCTTTTGACCGAGTATAACAATCCCGGAACCATAGGAAACATGGGCTTTGGGCAGAAACTGGTAAACAGCCTGTTCCAGTCGATCACACTTAGAACTGCCGGATTCACCACTATTCCACAGGAAAACCTGACGGTTGCGTCCTGCCTTGTCTCATATTTATTCATGTTCATAGGCGGTTCGCCGATCGGAACTGCGGGCGGTGTCAAGACGGTCACAATTTTCCTGCTCTTTATGAATGTGCGCTCTTATGTAAAAAACGCGAATCAGAACGTCATCTTCAACAAGCGTGTTTCTGTGGATTCGATGAGAAAGGCGGCCGCAGTTGTTTATGTCAGCGTTTTTGCAACTCTCACACTCGCGGTACTTCTTTCGGTATTTAATCCCGTTCCGATGGAGGATGCATTGTTTGAAGTTATAAGTGCATGCGGAACCGTCGGTTTATCGAGAAATCTTACGGCAGCGCTTAATCCTATAGGACGGATCATAATAATAGTTGCAATGTTCCTCGGAAGAACAGGTCCCATCTCGATGGTGGCGTTCTTTTCCGGAAATGAATCAAATAAAAACAACATCAACTACTCCGAGGGAGTATTTTACGTCGGATAAACGGAGGTATAGAAGTGAAAAAATCAGTAGCAGTCTTAGGACTTGGAAAATATGGACGCAGCGTGGCAAAGAGCCTGTATGCAATCGGTGAAGACGTACTCGTTGCAGACAAAGACGAAAGACGTATAAGAGACATCTCATCCAAGGTAACTTCCGCAGTATGCGCAGACCTTGAGAACGAGGACGAAGTTATGGCGCTCGGGCTCCAGAACATGGACATCGTTATAACCGCAATGGGCGGCAATATAGCAGCAAGCATCATGGCGGTATCTATTGCAAAAGAAAAGGGCGTTCCGCTTGTAATCGCAAAGTCCTCTTCTTCCCGCATGGCCACTATTCTTCAGAGAGTCGGTGCAGACAAGATTGTCGATCCCGAGAAAGAAGGCGGTGTGCGCTCAGCCAGGATTCTTGCTTCACAGTCAATCCACGATTACTTCGAGCTTGACGATAACCTCTGCATGGTTGAATTGCAGCCAAGAAACGCATGGCTTGGAAAGAGTCTTATCGAGCTCGATCTTCGTAAAAAACACAACATGAACGTCGCAGCTATCAAAGAAAAAGGCGGCAACTGGAGATATATCAATCCTTCTCACAAGCTCACCGAGAATAATCTTCTCATGGTCATCCTCGAAAAGAAGGATATCGAAAAGTGGAAGTAAAAAGCGGGCTGCAGTCTTTTTGCTGTATCATCTCAAAACATTATATTGGCCGTGGGATTGGATAAACATATGCTGCGCTTCATAAACTCACATATGCACCAAGAATTTTCCATCTGTCCATGCAGATGATTTTTATAGCCTCGTCTGTTTTTCAAAAGGTCAAAAATCACTTTCCTGCATGCGGAGAAAGATGTCTGAAGCAGGACGCTTCTATACAGTTAAACGGTCATGGTCATTGTCCGCAACGCGGACTATTATAACAAATATAAAGCACAAAATTCCGAACTCATAGAGCTCGGAATTTGTGCTTTTATTTGTTTTAGGCGCTACGCGCCGTATGACCATGACCTATATAGGTTTTATTTGCGTCCTGCAAGTTCTTTTCGAAGCATGCAATAAGGAAAGTGATTTGACCTTCAGAAAAACAAGAGGATATAACGAATCTGCATGAACAGATGGTAATTCTTAGGTGCATCTGCTCAGACAACTTCGCGCAGCATATATCCACCCCCCGGCCAATATAATTTCGATGAAATGCAGCAAAAAGACTGCAGCCCTGCCGCTCACTTCTCACTTTTCGATGTGATACTCTCAGTTCTCCTGTGCGGCTTTTTCTTTTCTCATCTTTATGATGGTTACTATGTTGGCGATGATGGTCGCAGCATCGGAAGCTGCGCCGGTATAGGAACCAAGTATGAAATGATAGATGAGCCATGGGATGAAGGTAAGCATTACCAGCATCTTGAATTTGAGAGGATCTTTCACGTCCATAAACAGAATATATACTATGCATACCGCTGCAGGGATTATTCCAAGTAAGCCCTGATTGTTAAGCAGGATTGTCATAACAACAGATGCCGCTATGAAGAATATCTTCCACAGAAGGTTGAGTTTTTCTTTATAGCAGATGAAGTTTCTTACGCATGAAAGTACGTTGTTTACGGCACCGGTTATGCCTCCCAAAAGCAGCATAGCCACTCCCTGCATCAGAAGCTGGACTATCTGTAATATCAGTATTTTGGACTTCTTTTTTACCGCGCCTGTCCCAATCTGTATCATTGCGGCAAAAAAATCTATTATGTTCGCAATAAGTTGCATATCAAAAAACTCTCTCCTGTTTCAGTAAAAAAATAGATACAATTTAATATTTAACTACACAAACATAATTAATGCAATCCTCATAATTTGCACGAATAGCATGAGAGCCAATACTACTATTTATTCCCCAAAATAGCTCTACTTCATGTACTTAAACACCTTAATTGATTCAAGCGGATGTCCGCCAAAGTCAAAGAATGCCTGATTATCCCAGGAGCTTCCGCCGTAATATTTCGCAGCATCTTTGTCATAGTCTGAAGCAAAACTGCTCGCCCAGCCGCTTCCGTACTTCTCCCAGATTAATGAGTTATCAGCGTTTGCAGGCCCTACAGGAAGCCAAGCTCCTTCCCAATAGAATACGCCGAGGCCTCCCGCGCTGTTTACGTTCTGATAAAGATCATGCATATAAGAGGCCTGTCCTTCGATAGTTGCGGGATAACCTTCCACAAGATCACTCTTTGAAACTCTGTTTCCAAAACCGTCGCCATCCTCTAAAGTATAGCAATATGAAGTCTCCGCGATGAACGCTTTCTTACCGAAGTGCTCGCCGATATACTTGATAACATTTTTCATATTATCCATATCACCGTGCCAGAACGGATAATAGCTAAGTCCCATCATATCAAAATCAAGCCCGCCGTTTACAAGTTTCTCTATAAGCGCCAAAACGCCTTCTTTCGGAGATATATCCGTATAATGAACCACTATTCCTATATCTTTGCCGCGCTCGCTTGATATCTCACGAACAGCCTTGCTTCCTGCTTTTAACAGTTCAATGACATTCTCAATCTTCGTTTCGCCCGACATGCCGTTATTGATCTCATTACCGATCTGCACCATTCCCACATCAACGCCTGCGTCAAAGAGCTGTCCCAGGCTGTCTTTTGTATAGTCATAAAGAGCCGATGACTTCTCACTCAAGCTCATACCTTTCCATGCTTTGGGAACAATCTGCTTCTGCGGATCGGCCCAGAAATCGGAATAATGAAAATCTACCAAAACTTTCATTCCGTAGCCGGTAGCTCTTTTGCCAAGTTCGATTGCTGTAGGCAGGTCATTGTTACCACCGCCGTAGCCGTTTCCGTTCTCGTCATAAGGATCGTTCCACACTCGAAGTCGGATGTAGTTAATGCCGGAATCTGCAAAGGTTTTAAGCGCATCCTGCTCATTGCCGTCAAAGTCATAGTATTTTACTCCGCTTTTTTCCTCTACAAGTAGCGAAGATACGTCCATTCCAAAAATAAAGTCTTCAGCAAGCCCCTCAATCGCAGTTTTCCATGTCTCCATTTCAACCTCCTTGCCTTCCGGCTCTGCCTCACCTTCGCCCGTAGCCGAGCTGTCCGATGAATCGCCACCCTCAGTCTCATTGTCCGCAGAGAAAATCGCATTTGCCGCGGCTGCATCTTTGGCCGTTTCTTCCGTCACACCCGCATCGGTGCTTCCGCTTCCTGCACATCCGGTCATTACACAGACCGCCAAAAAAGCTGTCGCAACAAGTAAATACACACTCTTATGCTTCATATATGCCTCACTTTCCTTATGAGTCACTTCCTCCGTCTTAAAGTGCCACTTCTTTTCCAAGTGCAAAGGAATAAATATATATATCTTTAACTTTCTTGCCTGTTGACGCTTCCAGCGCTCTTTTATAAAGATCAAGCTGAATCTTGTAGCGTTTAACAAGTTCGGCCGAATCGCGGGTATGATCTGTCTTGTAGTCGACAAGCACAATCTCATCGTCCTCTATGAACCAAGCATCGATGATACCTTGGATAAGGACAAGCTCTTCAGACGGGAACTTTTTATCAAGCTCACTTGCGGAAACGCCCATCATAAAGGGTTTCTCCCGCATGAGAACGCCTGCCTTGAAAGCCGTAGCCATTCGCTGTCCGAGCCCCGTTCCAAGAAACGCTGATATGTCCTTGAGTTCAACGCTGTCAGCGTATGCCCTGGTTATCCTGTCATTTTGAACCAGACCGTCGAGCCACACACCAAGCGCATCCATGCCGTTTCCGACACTGTAATCAAGAAGCTCCATAACTCTATGGTACGCAGTTCCTCGCTCTGCGCCCGCAAGCCCATCGGCTCTGCCTCCGTTTTCGCTTCCGGCGCCTCTTCCATCATCATATTCTGCGCCATAATCTTCCTCTTTGGTAAAGTGCTCTCCCATCTCTTCCAGAATATGTTTCTTAAGCTCCGTAACCGTGGTCTTGGTATATAGCCCCTTAAGATGCTCAAATCCGTACCTCGCATCCATCTTGTCTTCAAGCTTCTTCGCAAGTTCCTTATCGTAATAAGCTCCGATACCGTCCATACGGATAAGCCCCTTAACGCTCTCTTTCTCATTACCGGCATTTATTTCATCTACACTTACAGATGAAACCGCGAATTTCGGCACGCTTTCTTCGTTGTCCATAAACTTATCCGTTATAAGCTCCGACAATCCGTACTTTTCGGCAATATCATATATCGCAGGATGCCTGACAAGCGAAGGAAGAACAAGATCAAGATAACACGCCGCCGATAACCTTATCGAAAAAGGCATCAGTTCTTTTCCCTGTGAAACTCCATGTGCAAGCTCAGGCTGACGTTTAAGCTCCTTAGCAAGTACATCCGGAAGTTTTTTGACCGAAGCGGTCATGATCAGTTTTTCTTTTGCTCTCGTAAGTGCAACGTAAAGTACACGCAGTTCTTCGCCCAGACTGTCCGTATTCATCTTATCTGCGATTATCACCCGCTTTAAGGTCTCTGAGCGTAGACGCAGCTTAGAATCGATGCATTTAACACCTATTCCGAGATCCATATCCGCAATGAGATTGCCCTTAGTATCCATTTTGTTGAACTGCTTGGACATTCCCGCAACGAACACTACAGGAAACTCCAGTCCCTTACTCTTGTGAATACTCATGATGCGCACAACATCGGCGTTCTCATCGATAATCCCTGCCTCGCCGTAGTCTACCTGTACGACCTTGATGTGCTCAATGTATCTGACAAAGTGGAACAATCCCTTAAAGCTTGTCTTTTCAAAGCTTTCAGCCTTGGACAAAAGAAGCTCTATATTGGCCCTTCTCTGATTGCCCGCGGGCATGGCGCTTACGATCAGCTCAAATCCCGTGACATCGATGATATACTGAAGCAGCTCATGTACGGGGGTATATGCGGACATATCTCTAAGTTCTTCTATAAGTGAGACAAAATCAGAGAGTTTATTGAGTAACGACTGATTTTGAATATCTCCCGTATCTTCGCCGTTTCTACGAACAAGTTTCAATATTTCTTCATACAAAGAAGATGCTGCATCGTCCTCTTTATTTTTATTAATTGTAATTTTAATAAGTGCAAGTTCCTCGTCTGTAAAGCCTCCTATAGGAGAATGCATTACGGCAACAAGTGGTATGTCAACGGTAGGATTGTCTATTACCGACAAAATATTCAGCATAACAGACACTTCCCACGCATCGAAATATCCGCTCTTTGACTCTATAT
The DNA here is from genome assembly GCF_000686965.1 of Butyrivibrio sp. AE2005. NCBI lineage: Bacteria > Bacillati > Bacillota > Clostridia > Lachnospirales > Lachnospiraceae > Butyrivibrio > Butyrivibrio sp. AE2005. Next base: position 14,420 of record NZ_KK366047.1, on the reverse strand, counting down.
ATGAGGGAATCCCCTGTTCCTCCAGCGCTTTTTTAAACACATCGTCCCATCCGGAGTTCGTCCTTAGCAAAATTACAATATCTTTAAACTTTAGCTCCGGATCCTCGCGCATGAGCTCAAGTATCTTATTTCCTATCGCGTGGGCCTCATTTTCTTTTTTCCCCTCGGGATCGTCTATAAGTATGAGCTCGGGAGTCATGTCAAAAGAGGGCTCGTCATATCCCGCACCCGTCACAAGCTCCGCGTCCTTGTCATACTCAACGCTTCCAAGATCCTTCCCCATTATCTTCCTGAAGATGTAGTTGGTTCCCTCAAGAACCTCTTCCCTGCTTCGGAAATTCTTATGAAGGTCGATTCTCCTGTCACTTGCAGACTCATCCTTACTGTAAGTAGCAAGCTTCTTCATAAAAATCTCGGGACGCGCAAGCCTAAACTTATAAATACTCTGCTTCACGTCACCAACCATGAACCTCTCGGAGGATCCCGCTTTTATTCCTGATATTGCCTGCAAAATAAGCTCCTGCACAGCATTACTGTCCTGATACTCATCAATTAAAACTTCTTTAAAGAATTCCCTATATTCAAGCGCCACATGCGTCGGCTCCCCCGTCTCATAATCAATGAGAATATTAAGCGCAAAATGCTCCATATCGGAAAAGTCGATCAGGCGCTCTTCTCTTTTCTTTTCATCAAAAAGCTGTATGTAACGAAGAGTCAGCCTGCAGAGCTCCTTCACCGCCCTGTCGCAAAGCTTCATCTGTTCGGCGACCATATCGGACGTAAGCACCAGGTAGTTCTCGGTGATTTTCTTTATGTCCTTTTTTACGCTGTCACGAAGTTCCTTTGCGCGCTCTTTTTTCTCAGGCGATACGCTCTCGTCCTTCTTTGCAGGCAATCTGTCAAAAGAAATCCCTCTTACCGCGTCATACAGCTCATCATACGACTCGTAAGCCGCAGCACGCCCCATCATCTCCGCTTCTTTCTCAAGCAGCTCTCCGTACATATACGGTCCGTCGGGCAAAAGAGTCAGCTCATGAGCCGCGCTCAACTTATCCTGCGCCTCAAGAAGCATTCTTTTTACCGAAGTAACACATTCTTTTACCCATTCAAGCTCATCAAAATTCTTTCCCTCGATGTCGTAATCAAGCGCCCTCTCCTTGATATAAGTCTCAGGCCACGGCATACTCATGGAAAAGCGATAGAGCCTTTCGATATACTCTTCAACGGCCTTGTCGTTGCTTCCCGTGCCGAAATATTCCATGCAATAGATGAAATCTTCGTTGCTGCCTTCTTTTGCCTTAGTATACTCTTCCTCAAGCATGTTCTTCATAACATCTTCCTGAAGAAGCCTGAGCTCACCTTCATCTCCGACACTGTAAGACGGATCAAGCCCGACAAAATTAAAGTTATTTTTAATAATATACTGGCAAAAAGAATCTATCGTAGTTATCTGGGCATTATGAATAAGCGTCTCCTGCTTCTGCAGATGTGTATTCTCCGGATCCTCCAAAAGCTTGTCCTGAATGGCAAGAGTAATCTTCTCCTTCATCTGCGAAGCTGCCGCTTTGGTAAAAGTAACGACAAGAAGGTGGTCGATATCCACACCTTCATTTATCATCTGTATGATGCGCTCGACAAGAACCGCCGTCTTTCCGGATCCGGCGGCGGCTGAAACCAGCACATTACATTTCCTGGCGTTTATTACCGCCTTCTGTTCATCAGTAAACTCAACTTTCATTCCTTATAAGCTCCATTGCTTCTTTATCGTCAAGATCAAGTTTTCTTCTGGAATATCCCGGAATCTTATCGTCAAATCCGCATATTCCCTTATACTCGCAGTACTTGCAAGATCCCTTTACATCCATCTCATAAGGATTCACCTTAATATCTCCGTTTAAAATGGACTTACCGAATTCGCGGATCTTCTTATCTACATACTTGGAAATAGCGGAATAATCCTCATTTGAAACGGCACTTGAAGCCGCTGTCAGGTCTCCGCTCTTGTTAAAGCCGACCGGTATAACGTCAGATGTACCGTTTATGCTGTTGTCAAGCATATTTATGATATCCCTGTTTCCGTTGACCAATCCGGTCGTACGAAGTGCCTTGATTATCTCTTTATTGATAACGTCCGGTTGCAAATCTCCCGAACCGCTTATCATCGGGTCGTCCACATGATAATACAAAACAGCGGCGGGAACGGCTTCTTTTCCGTTATAGATTTTCTTGCTTGCGGCGGTCGCTACGTTCATATACATAACGAGCTGAAGCTGAAGGCCGTAATATAACGATGCAAGACTCAGTTTTTTTCCGCCCGATTTAAAATCGATGACCTTGACATAAACATGATCCGAATCTTCATACAGATCAACGCGGTCAATCCTTCCGTGCAATTTCATGCTCTCAACTATTCCGCGTTTCTCATCTTCCGAAAGAGTTATATCGATCTCTTCGATTTTGCCCGCTTCCCTGAAATCCATCTCGACATACGCAGGCTCAAAACTTCCTTTGGAAATCTGGTATTTAAGCGTATCAACCGTCCTTATAAGTATCCTTTTTATGCGTTCAACCATGAATTCATTACGCGCGTTACTTAAAAGGATGGTCTCTCCGTATGCATCGACGCTTTCTGTTAAGGCACGATTTAATATCTCATCAGACTCCTCTTTAGACAAGTCTTTCCACGATATATTCCTGTTTATAATCTCGCTTGTATATTTTTCAAGGACTTCATGGAAAACATTTCCGAGATCTGCCGAAGCAAAGTCATACTCTTTTCTCTCGGACAGCCCCATTCCGTATCTTAAGAAATGTGAATAGCAACATGAAGCAAACTTCTCAAGTCTGCTCACACTGTTCTCGAGATTTGCCCCGTAGAGCGCAAGCGCAATATTCTTGGCAAGAGGTTTGTCTTCATAATGCTTAAATGCAGCCTCTGTCAGCTTATCCAAAAGAGATTTCTCTTCATACTTCTTTCCAACGATCTCATAGAGCGTTGAAAGCTCTGTCTTTTCCTTATCTCCGAGTATTCCGAGTGAATATTCTCTCATCATCTCAGCAAGATTATCGAGACTGTCGTTAACACAGGAAACCTGCTCCTCAAAAGGCGCATCCTCAGGCCGCTCAACCTCAATTCCTTCATACAATGACTCTATCTTCGAAATAAGATAAGCCGGTCGCACGCTCTTTCCGTCGGTTCCAAGTTCAGAGTACGACAAAACAAGCCTGTCCGTAGGCTTTGTGAGGTTCATATACAGATAGAGCCTCTGAATGTACATCTGCTGTCTCGGTGTCGGCGCAAGCTCAACTCCCGTATCAAGGTCAAGCAAAAACTGCCTGTCCATATCGGAAAGAATTCCTCCGCCACCCGTATTTGCCGGAATAAGTCCGTCGTTGACTCCCATAAAGAAAAGAGCTTTGATTTCACGAAGTCTCGTTCTCTCAATATCTCCGACAATGACCCTGTCCACATCCTGAGGAATCGTTCCAACCTCAATATCTCCGAATCCGACATTCAGAATGTCCTTATATTCTTTAAGCTCCAGCTTATCATCCCCGATAAGCGCCGCAATCTGCTTCAGGATATCGGAAACCTTCTTGTAAACCTGGTCGTACTCTTTGGCCTTCTCCCTGTCTCCGAACTTTTCAAACTTCTCTTTATAGCGCTCAAGCTTTGTGCTGCAGTCATTTCCCTCTATCATTTTGAAAAGAGCTTCCGTGATCTCCGCAGCCGTTCCTCCTTTTGCATCAAAAAGAGGCTTAAGCTCCGCACTGATCGCAGCTCTCATTCCGTCAAGTTTCTCAATAAGCTCAAGTTCCGATGTATCGTCTTCTTTGCCTTTTTTTCTCTTGAACTTAGTCGGCATCCTGCGCATAAAGCGGTCTTCCCACTGCTTTCTTCCCTTTATGCCAAGTGCCCTTACGTAGTTTTCAAGAATGTCGGTGTCCTCCTTGGAGAAATCCGTCATTCCGCTTCGCATATAATGAAATACGTCTTCGTATCTGTATCCCGATATAACAATGTTTATCGCACTTGTGATGTACTCGATAAACGGATTCAGTAGCAGTCCGGTGTTTTGGTCTATATAAACGGGAATGTCAAACTTTCTCGCAGCTCTTTTCACCAGATTACCGTACGAGCTCAAACCTCCGCACACCACAGCGATATCTCTGTATGCATATCCCTCATCCCTAACAAGTGAGCGGATTTTCATCATGGTTCTACGAACTTCCTCTTCGGTCGTCTGCGTCTCGAATATCTGTATGGAATCCTGCTCTTTGCTGTACTTGCATGAATTATATCTGAAAAGATTCTGCTCAAGAAACGCAAGCGGCGGGTTATTCTTAAGCCTCATTACCTTCTCATCTCTTATGAAGATATCCCCGCCCGAAGCCTTTTTGCTCATCTCGTCGTTTCTGATATTTCTCCACGCTTCAAAATCAAGGCTTCCCTGCGAGATTGCACCCGCTTCCTTGCAAAGCTCATATTCTATCTTCTCAAGGTCACGCACGGTCTTTTTCGTGAGCATGAACAGTTCCTGTTCTTCAAAAGAGCCTGCGTACGGATTTTCATTAGGTCCGATAGTAAGGGACACACACACTTCCTTTGATACCCGAAGGAGCTCTTTTATAACCCTGTACTGAATCGGCGTAAAACCTGTGAATCCGTCGAATACAATGACACTGTCTTTTAAAAGAGGTGACTTTGGAATCGCCTTACATAAAATATCAAGCGTTTCTTCTGTAGTTATGAATTTTCCTTGGATGTAGCGAAGAAATTCTCCGTAAAGGAGTCTAAGATCTTTTATCTTGGAATTGAGTGCAGCCTTGGAAGAGCTCTTTTCCTCAAGGATGGCAAGCGCCTCGTCTCCTATTCCGTACTGCATAAACTCTGAAATTGTGGACTTAACTTCATCGATATATCCGGGCTTATGCATATTTCCGCCTATTACGGGAAGTCTGTCACCCAGAATATCGGCTACTCGGCGTAATACAAGACTCTTTCCCACATCATCGAGCACAGAAAAAGAGCTTTTAGACGTCTCTTCCAAAACTCTGTGTGAAAGACGTCCAAAGCTCAATACATCAATGTTCATTATCGCATGCGAAGGGTGCATTCTTACCACATCCTTCTGCGTTTGCATCGTAAACTGATCCGGAACAATAAGTAAAAAATCATTACCGGTGTTATTAAAACTTCTTTTAATTATCTCTTCTATCAGCCCCGTGCTCTTCCCCGCACCGGATGCCCCAAAACAAAACCTAAGCATTTATGCTCTGCCACCTCAATCTGCCTTTTTAAAGATTCACGGTCAAGTGCTCTCAATCTGTTTAAGAACTCTTTTCAGCTCATCAAGTTCATCCATATACCTGCATCCCGCAATGAATCTCCATTTACCATTATAGTGGAAAGGAAGAATGATGTACATCAGGATTCTGTCCTCATCTCCGGGAAGCGCAGACCTGTAGTAATCAACGAGGTAATGCTTGCCCGAACTTTCAATCCGGTCGTGAACGGTAGTGATATCAAAGAATTTTTTGAACCGTTCCCTGTCAGCTTCCATGATATGCGTATCCAAATACATCTGCACCGCTAAAACGGCCTTTCTCTCTATATCCGAAAGAGCCTTCTGATTTCCGCAAAGGAAAAGATTTTCAAACATTCCCTCCTCATTAAACAGATCTATACGGTTATACAAATTCAAAAGATGCATGAGCACGGCACTGTAATCATCTGCGGAATGTGCTTCCTTCTGCGCGGTGACGTTTCGTGAAACAAGCGCAAATGCTGCTTTTTCCCCGTGTCTTGAAAGAAACCTCACCTTGGTATTTATCACATAACCGTTTGCAACAAGGTCGGCCTCACTTCTCTGGTTATAAGATGATTCCGCCATCTTCAGGATATTTGCAAATCCGCTGGCATTATCCCTTTCCTTGGACCTTCCTATCTCATTTGCCCTGTCCAGATTCTCCGCACCTATAGTCTTCAAGAAATCAATATAGGCTTCATTTGCGTATACAAAACTCACTTGATCGCCATGTAGCTCCGCTATGGCAATCGGAAGTTTTATCATGATCTCCATACTCTTTGTTTCAAGCGGCGTGCTGTTCAGGAAATTGACTGTACCGATATCATCGTAATACGAGCTGAAATCAAACTCCTCATTGTTCTCAAAGCTGCAATCAACACTCCTTACAAATTCAGAGACAGGCTTAGGCTTGCCAAAAAGATATCCCTGCATCTTTTCGCATCCTATGTTCAAAAGAAATTCATACTGTTCTTCCGTCTCAACACCCTCTGCGAGCGTATGTATTCCTAGCTCTTTTGCCATATTTACTATGGATGCAAGAATTATCCTCGATTTCTGATTCGTCTCAAACTCGCGCAAAAAGCCCATATCGATCTTGATAACATCGAAGTCATAATCTTTCAGGTTGTTAAAAGAACTGTATCCTGCGCCGAAATCGTCCATCCAGACTTCATATCCTGCATCCCTGAATTTCTTTATATGTTTGCCCAAAAAATCTGCTCCGGATGCGATAGCACTCTCCGTAACCTCAATGTGGAGAAGCTTTTTGGGAATGTCATATTTTGCCCTGCACTTATCAATCTCACTCATAATGTCACAAAGCTCAAAATCAAGCCTTGAGAGGTTTACGGAAATCGGCTCAACGGCATATCCCGAATCTATGTCATCCCTTAGATCCGAGCAAACCTGATCTATCATGTATATATCAAGCCTGTGTATAAGATGAACGCTCTCAAGCACCTCAATAAAAACAGCCGGAGAAATGATACCGTAAGTCGGATCGAGCCACCTTGCAAGCGCCTCATATCCGCAGACTTTTCTCGTGACCGCTCTTATTTCTTTCTGATAATAAACCTGGAAATATCTCTGTTTAAAAGCATTTTCAAAATTATCGATAACGTACCGGCGAAGCTCATTTCTTTTGTCCAGCTCCTCCGTGTACAGGTTGTTGTCTCTATCGTAAACTCTTATGATGTCGTCGCACGCCATCTTGGCTCTGTCGACCATTATAACGGGATCTTCCTCAGTGCCCGTGGCGCGGTAAATACCGGCCTTAACCTTCATCTTAAGGCCCTTCTCGTAATTATGTACGGCTTCTCTGAAATCATCCAATTTATCAAGAAGCTCTTCTTTATCAATGGATTTTCCAAGGACAATAAACTGATCTCCGCTTGTTCGCGCAACCAGTTCATCAGGGAAAATGTTTTTGAGTTCATGTGCCATTCCTCTCAGAAAATCGTTGCCTCCCGCGAAGCCGTATTTCTGATTGAACACCTTGAAATTCATAACATTTATGTAGATGATAACTGTATCTTCGGATGCAGAGTATTTGTCATGCCCCCGGAGATGCTCAAGGATACCTGTAAGATTGTGCAGTCCCGTAAGTTCATCTATATGATTTTTTTCTTCGATAGTTATAACATCTTCCATTTGCTTCATAACGTCTCTATAGCCTCCGAAAATTGTCGACCTGTACCTTATTAACGCAAATAAAAATATCAATTATCGTACAATCACAAATATTATATCACAAGAATTGCACGATAATTGATATTTACAGTAATTTAAGATGTTTGCTATGTTTCGTTTACCAGATATGAAATATTATACAAACACTTCAGCCGTTTGTATAATATCTCATATCTTCTCAAAACAAAACCGCATCCACTAATATAATCTTAGACTTGCTCTTGTCCTTACATGAGCTTCTCGTCGTAGATGGCTCTCTGGCCGCCGACGTACTTGGGACGGTGGCGGGCACATATGATTGGAGCAGCTCCGATCTTTCTAAGAGATATTCTCATTGGAACAACAACTGAATGCATATGCATACCGATCATGGTTCCTCCGATATCTATGCCTGCGTCTGCCTTTCCGTTAATAGATTCTACAAGCACAGGATTTTTGAATCTCTGATAACAAACGGTTGCAAAAGCTCCGCCGGCATGATTTGGTTGCGGGATCGCATTGACTTGTTCAAATCCGTACTTTTCCATCGTCTCTCTTTCAACGACAAGTGCCCTGTTAAGGTGCTCACAGCACTGTGCCGCAAGAAGAATTTTCTTTTCCTCAAGAACGGGAACAATTCCGTCAAACACTGCGTTCGCAGAATCAAGATTTGTCGCGGTTCCTATCTGGTCACCCAATATCTCGCTTGATGAACAGCCAACCACAAAAATCGAACCGGGCGTAAGACCGGCTTTCTCAAGTATCTCCGTAACTGCCTGTCTGCTCTGCTCTGTTATCTCTTTAAAATCCATGTTATTATCCCCTTTATTCATATTCCATTCTCTTAAATATTTTGATAAGCCCAAGTTTGAAGCACAAGAACAGCGAGCCGACAACTCCCAAAAGTGCCTGTGCTATCTCATAGGGTAACTTTACCATGGCATATTCAAATGTGCTATACACATAGATCTTGCCCAATGTATATCCAACAACCATTATAACAGCGCCAATAAGCGTTGCAATCAAAGCCGTAATAAAATGCGTCTTTTTATTCCTGCCAAATTTCGAATTAACTATGAGCGAAATGACAGCCGCCTGAAGTCCATGTGTAACAAGCGATACAAACATGGGAGCCGGGTAAAAGAGAATATCTCCGACAAAAGATCCGATTCCTCCCACTATGAATGCAGAAAGCGGATCAAACAAAAGCGCCGCCGTGCATATTATCAGGTCGCACAGATATAAGTGTCCTCCGGGAACGGGTATGCCGAAACTCGACATTATAATATTGATTCCCATAAACAATCCTGTCAGCGCGATCCATCTCGCATATTTAAAGCCCTTTAAGTCATTGTTTTGTGCCTGATCCATATTTTTTCTCCTTTTACTAAATAATTCAGGATAAAATATATCACTTCACTGGTATTTGTATAATACGTAATTATATTTTATTTTTAAATACCAGTTTTCACAAGCACTTTCTGAGCGCTTTCAGCGCACCGGGCAAAAGACCTACATCAAGATTTGAATAGTCTATTATAAACCTGCCTTGGAGCTGTTTTTCAGGTGTCTCCATGCAGTAATCGGAAACAGCTGATATTTTAATTTTGCTCTTTTTAAGCCTGTCTTCAATATCTCTGTCCGTCTGCTTTGTAAAAAGCTGCAAGATAAAATGAAGTCCGGAATCGTTCTCGATCAGCCTGTAATCAATTCCATCAAGCTCTTTTTTTATTATCTCAAGTACACTCTCACGCTTTCTGGTGTACTGATGACGCATCCTGTTTATGTGTTTCTCGAAATATCCCTTTTTGATAAAGTCCGACAATGTATACTGATCAAACGTTGGAACCGTGCAGGAATAAAAGGCAAGTTTCTCATAGAACCGCTCCGCAAGGTGCTCCGGAAGCACCATGTACCCAATTCTTATGGTGGATGCAAGGGATTTTGAAAAAGTGTTTATGTAAATGACCTTATCCATCCTATCCATACTCTGCATCGGCGGTATCGGATTGCCTCGAAGCCTGAATTCACTGTCGTAATCGTCCTCAACAATGTATCTGCCTTCCTTCTCGCTCGCCCACGCCATTATCTCATTGCGGCGTCCTATCGGCATCGTTATGCCCGTAGGGAAGTGATGCGTAGGACTTATATGTGCTATATCCGCCTTTGTCCTTACAAGCTCTGAAACAAGAAGTCCCGATTCATCCATTCGTCCAAAAGCGTGTCTAACGCCTTCAGTCTCGTATATCTGGCTTATCTTGCGATAGCCGGGATCCTCAACGCAGTATTTCTTATCTTTTCCAAGGAGCTTGATGATAAGACCGTAAAGATACTCAGTTCCTGCCCCTACGACAATCTGATCCGGTGAAACATTAAGTCCTCTAAACGACGACAGATGCCCCGCTATAGCTTCTCTAAGCTCATATATGCCGCTACTTTCAGACACCTCAAGTAGCTTATCGCTTCTTCCCGCAACGTTTTCTCTCGTGAGCTTCGCCCATACGGAAAAAGGAAAAGACTCCGCATCCAGGCGACTTGAAGAAAAATCAAAGTCGTACTCATCCTTCGATCTCTTTGTCGCAATCTTAAACTCGCGCTTTTTCTCCTTTGGAAAAGATACCGTCATAGTTACCGCTACAAAATATCCCTTCTTGGGAAACGCATTGATATAGCCCTCTTCCACAAGCTGGTCATAGGCATTATCAACCGTAACCGTGCTTATCCCAAGATTCTCCGACAGGCTTCTCCTCGACGGAAGCTTTTCTCCGGGCAAAAGAACTCCCTTTGTAATATCATCTTTTATAAAGTTGTACAGCTTCTGATAAAGAGGACCTTCCCCCTTTGTAAAATCGTACGTTAGCATAGTTATAATATAATATGAATCATTTTAACTTTGCAACGATAAACACTTTTCGTTTCATAAGTAAAATCTGTCACCTGCGCACAATCATTATCCCTCCGTCCCTCCGAAAATGCCGAAGAAAACTTCTTACGTGAGGCCATGCCAATAATCTGTGTGGTGCATATTCTCTTTTTCACACCGTACAGCTTCTACACGATGATTCTGTGTGGTGCTCGTTCTCTTTTTCGCACCGTACAGCTTCTAC
>NZ_KK366047.1:0-3280 GCF_000686965.1 Butyrivibrio sp. AE2005 | reverse complement strand
CACCGTACAGCTTCTACGCAATGATTCTGTGTGGTGCATATTCCAGTTTTCGCACCGTACAGCTTCTACACGTAATCAGAAGTTTCTACGTGAGTCCCTGTGAAAAATCAAAGCAACTCACGTAAAAGTTACGCAGGCACTATTTATTCTATAACCGCACAGACCTGTATGGCCATTTTTTTACAGCCACACCGCCGGTATCTGCTTGAAATGCGCAGTTCTCGGACGAGCAAGATGACTTTCAGATTGAATAAAGCCTGAAAATGTCGACTTCTCTGAGCAACGTCAAAAGGAGACATTTTCGGACTTTATGAAATCATGAAAATCACTGCGCAGCCGTACACAAGCATTTCCAAGCAGATACCGGCGGTGCGGCTGTAAAAAACGGCCCTGCAGGTCGTCCGCTATAAAAAATGGCCCTACAGGTCGTCCGCTATAAAAAATCCCCCGCGGAAAACGCAATCCGCGGGGGAAGTCATCAATGATGGAAAAGTCTGAGTCCTGTGAATGCCATTACCATGTCATGGCTGTTTGCTGCTTCGATAACGTTGTCATCACGAACAGATCCGCCGGGCTGTGCAACATACTTAACACCGCTCTTGAACGCTCTCTCGATGTTATCTCCGAAGGGGAAGAACGCATCTGAGCCAAGTGCTACGTCAGTGTTCTTGTCAAGCCAAGCTCTCTTTTCAGCCTCTGTGAATACTTCGGGCTTCTCTTTAAAGATGTTCTGCCACTTGCCGTCTGCAAGAACATCCATGTAATCTGCACCGATGTAAAGGTCGATTGCGTTGTCTCTGTCAGGTCTCTTGATGTTATCAAGGAAAGGAAGGTTAAGAACCTGAGGTGCCTGACGAAGGAACCAGTTGTCAGCCTTAGAACCTGCAAGTCTTGTGCAATGGATTCTTGACTGCTGTCCTGCTCCGATCCCGATAGCCTGTCCGCCCTTTACGTAGCAAACTGAATTGGACTGTGTATATTTAAGTGTGATAAGTGCGATGATAAGATCAATCTTAGCAGACTCGGGAAGCTCTTTGTTATCTGTAACGATATTTGTGAGCATGTCCTCACCGATCTCGATAAAGTTGTGTCCCTGCTCGAAAGTTACGCCGAACACCTGCTTCTTCTCAATCGCATCGGGAACATAGTTCTCGTCAATCTTGATAACAGCGTAGTTTCCGCCCTTTTTAGCCTTAAGGATCTCAAGTGCCTCATCTGTGTAGCCTGGAGCAATGATTCCGTCTGAAACTTCTCTTTTTACAAGCATTGCTGTGTCCTTGTCGCACACATCAGAAAGAGAGATGAAATCTCCGAAAGATGACATTCTGTCAGCTCCGCGAGCTCTTGCATAAGCGTTTGCAAGAGGTGAAAGCTCGCCAAGATCCTCTACCCAATAGATTTTCTTTTCAATATCTGAAAGAGGTGTTCCTACAGCGGCACCTGCAGGTGAAACGTGCTTGAAAGAAGTTGCCGCAGGAAGTCCTGTAGCTTTCTTAAGCTCAGAAACAAGCTGCCATCCGTTCAAAGCATCAAGAAGATTGATATATCCCGGTCTTCCGTTAAGTACTTCGATGGGAAGATCTTTTCCGTTTTCCATATAAACCCTTGAAGGCTTCTGATTGGGGTTACATCCGTATTTAAGTTCGATTTCGTTCATATTGATTCTCCTGTTATATGATATCCGAATTACCGTGTTCCTTCTAAAAACGTGCAATCATGCGCGTTACAAATAAAACTTGCGATATTATATCACTTGTTTTTGTTGATGATCCTTGTCTCGTACTTACCTGTCTCAATGTCGATGAATCTTGTGAAAAGAGATACCTTATTATCTTCGTTAAGCGCATTCCATACATTGTTTGTAAAAGTATCGATGTCACCCTCGATGTTTACAAGTGTAGGTTCTCCTTCGTAACTTGGAAGGGGATTTGCGTCCTTCATATATGTATGGATAAAAAAGCCCTCTCCTGCCTTGGGATTCTCATATGAATATGTAAATCTCTGACATGATGAAGGATCACCGTTGTTGCTCTTTAAGATAGACATTGAAAAGTCGTACTTGCCGTTTTCAACGTTCATGATACCTGAAATACGAGGTGTGTAGTTGGGTGCATCGGGCTCAAATTCTCTTGTGCGAAGAGCCTGCTCAAAAGTCTTACCCTCTTTCATAAGGTCATATACTGTATCAGTCTGATCGCCGTTTGTAACGATTGTTGAATTTCCAAGAACACGTACAGGTGCATAAATGATAAGGCTTGGATCTTCCATCTTGGAAGGATCGAATGCCTGTGTACGGATTCCCTCTCCGTCTTCAACAAATACTCTGTTTCTGCTGTTCTCACTTCTTCCCATGATGAAGTAAGCACATGCTGCCTTCTTGCCGTCAGCTGTAAGGCCGATAACAATACCTCTTCCCGGGTATGTTGTGCGTGAAATTTCCTGCTTCAAATCTACCATTTCTTTTCCTCCGTATATATCACTGAACTCGCTTGTAACAAGGAAGTTCCGCTCTCGCATTCGCTCGCCGGAACTAAGTAGTACACTACGGTTCGAAAATACCGAACCTAGTGATTACTTAAAAGAAACCGCCTGAGCATCCACAAAAGCGGTTGCCCAGGCGGTCGACATTCATAATATATTTCCATACTCCCATGTGGTTACCCACTTATCCGCCAGTTGTATGAACACATATAGCGTACACTTTTGCCACCAAAAAATCAAGGAAAAGAATCCAGCTTTTTATCTGTGATATTTTTACTTCTAAACAGCTGTTTTTTCATGTTCACAGATAAATTGCCTCATACACACTTTTTCTATCTGTGTTTTTTCACCTCATAACACTTGTTATTTTACATTTTCACAGATAAATCGCTCCATACATACTTTTCTATCTGTGTTTTTTTGCTTTTTTTTCAATTTTTCACAGATAAATCACTTCAAACACACTCCTACTATTAGTATTGTCATAGTCTTTCTTTACCTTTTCTATAGGTTCGACTATGCTATTTAAGATACTGTGGATTGGTTTCATTCTCCCACCGCATAGACGGTTTTTGGAAGGCTCCAACCACAGTCTCTTTGTTTATTTGTTAATCAGTTAGTTACCGCATGACGGTTTATCAAGAAGTAGGTTACGATTGCAAGGAGCCCTGTGGATCAAAAACAGTATCAATACTATTTTTCGGGAGGTCCTATATGATTTATGTAGGAATTGATGTCGCTAAAGACAAACACGATTGCATTATCAAAAACTCTGTTGGGGAAGTTGTTTGCAAAACAT
>NZ_JMMD01000029.1:0-46645 GCF_000686965.1 Butyrivibrio sp. AE2005 | reverse complement strand
ACGTCTGCCATTGGAATCCGACGTTCAATGCATACCTCGCCAAAAAGCGGGCTGAAGGGAAGCATTATTATGTCGCTGTATCCCATGCGGCGAAGAAGCTCGTTAGACTGATATATCAGCTTGAGAAATCTCATCAGTCATACAACAAAGCAGCTTAACTAATTCCGTACAAATCTTCTTTCAAGAGCATCTAAAACGATGCTCTATTTGTCATGCAGTTTTCAAGGTACTGATTACGATGAATGTGTCATCGCCACTTTATTCAAAACATTTCTGTTTTAGAACATTTTTATTGACTTTCTTTAATAGTTAGTCTTCCATTATCTTATCAAAATACTTTTTCCACTTGGCATTGGTAACATCGGGACTGCATATTTCCTGAATCTTGGTAGCCTCTGCTCCGAGCTTCTCAGATAGTTCCTTATCTGACAGTACCTTTGTAATGGCACGTGCCATAGCATCTTTGTCTCCAACGGGAACAAGAAGTCCGTTTACCCCGTCATCAATTAGGTCTCTCGGTCCGCCGCAGGGACAATCCGTCGATATACAGGGAAGTCCCAGTGACATCGCCTCAATAAGAGAATTCGGCATACCTTCATGGTTGGATGCAAGTATGAAAAGCGCAGCCTTCTCGATATGCTCCGCCACATTGCTTACATTTCCCTTAAACTCAACTCTTTTTCTTATCCCAAGTTCGGATGCAAGCCTCTGAAGCTTAATGCTGTCCGGACCGTCTCCGTAAAAAACAAGTGAATAATCGGGAAAAGCTTCGCCTGCTGCGTCTTTAAACGCTCTCATTACCATTTCCTGATTTTTATTACTGTTAATCCTTGCAACCATCACAATCTTCTTCTCACGGTCGCCGATATAGCGCTTTCTGATAAAAGAAGGATTGAGGGAGTTTGGAAGTATTATACATTTTTTCTGAATATATTTGGGGAATTTGGCCTTTGCGCCCTTAGACTGAACAACAACTCCCGCCGCTTTTCCGAAAGTCGCGAGCATAGCCGACTTAAGCCCCACAGTACCGTATTCCATATCGGGATCGGCACGCACGGATACAACAACTTTGATTCCTTCCCTTGTCGCGGTTGAAAGAGCCATTATGTTGTTTTTTCCAAGAAAACTCAGAACCAGATCGGGTTTAAGGTCTTTCCAGATATTACGGAGTTTCTCGTATCTGTTCTTTAGATTTGCCGCTCTGCCTGCCTGTTCTTCTTTAAGAAGTGCGGAAAAGACTCTTCTGATACCGCCCTTTTCTCCGCCTTCAAGGTCAACCCACACAGGGTTTTCATCAAGATCTGCGACATGGACTGCATTGGGTGCCCCCGCGGGAACACGCTTCCATGCTGCATGTTTTACTTCATATTCATTTGCCGCCAGATATGTAGTAACGAGAGTAACTTTATAACCCTGCTCAAAAAAATAATCGGCAAGATTAGACATTACTCTCTCCGCTCCGCCCTTTTCGAGCGAACCTATATACATGGCGATATGTTTTTTATTCTCAGAATTCGACAAGTTCGATTATCCCCATACTGATATTATTCAAAAAGGCAACTTTCTTGCCGTCTATACAAGGCGCGATAGTAGGCTCATGTATGACGGTGTAGTGTTTGCTCTCAAGCTCTTTTACAGCCTTGTCCATATCTTCCACTTCATAGCAAAAATGATAAGGGGTATTCTTAAAGCGCTTCAAAAGCGGATACATCGGGGAATTCTCTCCCATGGGCTCAATGAGCTCAACTCTGTAATCTCCGTTTTTCAGAAACTCGATCTTAATATCCCTTATCTCATCGTACTTGGTGGCCTGTTCAACTTCATAGCCAAGCTCAAAAAATTTCTTTTCCGTCTTGTCTATGCTCTTGGCAAGGTATCCTACATGATGTATTTTCATCTTATTATCCCTGTAATTTGCTGATGATAATGTCTGCCATCTCACCTACATTTTTCATGGATACGATCTGTCCCATGTTGAATTTGATATCAAACTCCTGCTCAATGGCATTTATAAGATTGATGTGCTCAAGTGAATCCCATCCGTCTACGTCTGCTGCCGTTGTAGCATCTTCAACGGTGATGTCGTCATCTTCGAAAACATCTCTGAACACTTCGTTTAATTTCTCAAATACTTCTTCTCTTGTCATTTATTTCTCCTCTTTTCACTTCTGTCAGATCATGTGGAAATTATACCACTGCTGGAATATATAGAATGACCACGCAATCTTGCTGTAGTTAGCTCCCGTTGCGGGGCCTCCGTCTCCTTTTACAACATAATCGTTTATAAAGTTTGAAACATAGTTTACATCAAAAATATCCTGTTTGCTAAGGAAAGATGTGCTGCTGTAATCAAGAAGCTGCTCTCTTAAAGGTCCGCGAAGCCATTCATCCATAGGCACGCCGAAACCTGTCTTTGGTCTTTCCAAAAGCTCTTTAGGTATATAGTCATAAGCAATATCTTTTAAGATATGCTTCTTATCGCCCCTATTATACTTGAATCTGTGAGGTATCCTGAACGAATACTCCATAACCTCCGTATCCATGATAGGACATCTTGCTTCAAGCGAATATTTCATGGACGCCCTGTCCATCTTAACCAGAATATCCTCGGGAAGGTATGTATCCATATCAAGAAGCATTCTTCTTATCTGGAAATTATTTACTCCGTAAAGGCTCTCCACAGGATACAGAACAGGCTGCATATTGCTTCCGACATTGTAATCCGTCGCAAGATACTGAGCCGCACTCATCGGGATATCCATGTCCTCATTGCCTGATATAAAGGCATGCGAAGCTCTTACATATCCTTCTGATACAAGCTGTGTCTTGGTTTCGGGATCTCTGTTGTTTGCAACAACCTTAACCCTGAACGGCATCTTATCAAGGAGCGTTCCGTCTCCGCTCTTAATACGCGAAAGACTGTGTACAATAGCTCCCGGAATATCAAGAAGCTGCGCCGTTCTCACGTTATCATATACATTATATCCGCAGAAAAACTCATCTCCTCCGTCACCCGAAAGAGCTACGGTGACATCCTGTTTCGCAAGTTTACTTACAAGCATCGAAGGAATCTCTGAGTTATCCGCAAAAGGTTCGTCGTAGTACTGCGGAATACTACTTACAAGCTCGAACATCTCTTTTTCTGAAATATAGAGCTCTGTGTGATCGGTTCCAAGGTGTTTTGCGATTTCCTTGGCATACTCCGCTTCATTATATCTGGGAACATCAAAACCTATGCAGAATGTCTTTACCGGCCTGTCTGAATGTTCCTGGGCAATTGCCGTTATAAGAGATGAATCATATCCGCCCGACAAGAAAGTTCCGAGAGGAACATCGGCTATCATTCTGGATGCAACGGACTTCTTAAGTCTCTCTTTCAGTCCTTCCTTTGCTTCCGCATAGCTTCTTACGGGATCTTTCGACATCTCTTTGTATACTTCTTTTATATCCCAATACTTCTTCTTGGTAATCTTACCTGCGCAAAACTTAAGATATGAACCTGCCTCAAGCTTATACACATCGGTAAAGATAGTATCGGGAGCAGCAATATACTGCTGAAGAAGAAATCTTGAAATAACCTGTTTTCTTATCTCCGGCTTAAATCCGGGGCACTTCATAATAGGCTTAAGCTCTGAAGCAAAAACAATGTTTTCTCCGTCAAACCAGTAAAAAAGCGGCTTCTTACCTATTCTGTCTCTTATAAGATAAACATCGGATGTCTCTCTGTCATATATTGCAATCGCAAACATTCCGTGGATGTGATCCACCATATCTATTCCCCACTTGAGGTACGCAGCGATTATGACTTCCGTATCACAATTCGACTTAAACTCATAGTCAGAGAGTTCTTCCTTGAGTTCACGGTAGTTGAATATCTCTCCGTTATAGACAACAGATAATCTGCCGTTCTCGGAGTGCATCGGCTGATGTCCCAAAGGAGACAGATCCAGGATTGAAAGACGTCTCTGAGCAAAGCCTATGACATAATCATCTGCTCCTGAATAGATCTCAACACCGCTGTCATCGGGCCCTCTGTGATACATGGTATCATTCATGATCCTCAGCTGTTCTTCAGTTATTCTCTTTTTTGAAATATATCCGCAAATTCCGCACATTATTTATATTTACAGCTCCACAGGTAGTTTTTCGAAGTTATCGCGAAGAGCACCGAAATCCTTGCACTCATTATCAATAGAATCGATAAGCTCGACATATTTCTCATTAACAAGTGTCTTATAGTTCTCAAGATTGTCATATCCCTTCTTTGTCCATGCAAAAGGATGTGTCAGAATCTGAACCTTATCATATTTATTTATTGTTTCTTCATCGGGATAGCCGTATCTCCAAACATGGTTGGCATCAGACATATACTTTACATCAAGATCTGACTCGGGTGTTGCCTTCGGATCAAATGTAAAGAAATCATCCTGATATGCGTTGATAATTCCTGAAATCTTGATATTCTCAGCAAGAACGTCAGGTGACGGTCTGTGAATGGAAAAAGAGTTGATCTCAAAGCCGAGCATATTGCTGAGCATATCGATTTCCTGCTTAATCCTCTCTCGTATAACTCTCATATCTGTCATTCCGTTTAATGCAAAGTGAAGACCTATATGCTGGCCTCTCTCATGCATATCGGAAAGAATATCCCTGTTTTTTCTGGACAGGATATTATATGAATTATTTGTCCACTGGAAAAAGAATGTAGACCTGAAGTCCATACTCTCTTCGACCTTGGCAAGAGCATGCGCTCTCTCAACCGAATACTCAACGTCGTGTCTCATAATGACAAAGCTGTCTTTATCAAGTGCTTCTTCATATGTGGCATAACGGCCCGTAGCTTTAATGGCACGGACAATCTCTCTGTAATCATCAAATGAAAACATTACCCTTATTCTCCTGTTATTTTCTAATAATCTTCTCTAAATAATCTCTCCACTGCACAAATACAGCTTCGGAATTGGCAATCTGTTCTATCTTGGAAGCTTCATCTCCAAGGCGCTCCGCAAGTTCTCTGTCCTCGATAAGCTTACATATACCCTCGGCAAGCGCATCAGGATCCTTTATCGGAACAAGAAGTCCGTTCTCACCGTCTCTTATAACGGTTCTTGGACCACCGCACGGACAATCCGTTGCAACACAGGGCATTCCCATCGCCATTGCTTCAAGAAGCGAATTCGGAAGTCCTTCCCAATCCGATGAAAAGGCATAAACCGCGCCCTTTGGTATTTCTTTTTCGAGCTCATCGCTTCCGCCCATGAGAAGAATGTAGTCTTCCGCGTGGTTATCCGCAATGATCTTATCAAGTATCTCTTTTGTCCCGTCAAATGAATCGGGTCCGTAGATCTTAAGAACATAGTCGGGGTGCTTCTCATGCACCTTAATAAAAGCTTCGCACAGCATAGGCTGATTTTTGAAGTCTACAAGCCTAGCGTGATGTACCACCGATTTATCCCTGCTCTCAGGCTTCTTAAGGCCAAAATACTTGGGATTTATCGGATTTAATATAATGGCTGAATTATCCTGAAGGTATGGTTTAAAGAACTCCTTCTGTCCGGTTGTCTGGAATACACAACCTGCTGCCCTCGGGAACAACCACTTTATCTGTACTTTATCAGAAAATGCGTCATAATGTCCAACCGGGTCTGTCCTTATGGATATTACGACAGGCACGTCACTTTTGCCTGCTGCCATGAGCGCTCTGTAATTGGCTCTCTGCGCAAATGCTATAAGTACATCCGGATGATAATTTTTCACAAATTCTTTGAGATATTTCACACGTAAAAAGAACTTTGTTATCCTGTTCTTTTTCTCATCGCCTTCACGAAGACCTACGTGCACTCTTGTGACTCTCTCATCAAGAGCAAACTCATTCTCATCCACCCACTCAGTGGCGACATACACTTTATAGCCTTCCTTGGCAAATTGATTGGCGAGGTTTGATACCACGCGCTCGGCACCGCCCTGTACAAGGCAGTTCAAGTGAAATGCTATTGTTTTCATAATTACAAAAGTACCGTTCCTACTTTTAATTCTGCTTCAGATTCATATCTGTCTATTCTTATGGATCCGTCAACTGTGCGGACAATCGGCTTTCCGTCGAACATATCCACGATCTCACCGGGAGCAAATCCGGAAAAATCTATCATCTCATCAAAAGGATGTGCTTCCCAGACAGTAACCTTATTCTTCTCATCCTCGGATCCCGCATAGCAGAATGCTCCGGGGAAAGGTGCCGCAACGCCCCTTATAAGATTATAGATATTTCTTGTTCTGTCTTTGAAATCAATCTTTCCGTCTTTGGCGGTACGTTTATTGTACCATGAATCATAATCTTTTGAATCAGTGTGAATGGGAATCTCACCTTTTTCCATATATGTTGTGACAAGCTTTCTGATAAGATTCTTGGAACAGATCATATTCTTGTACTGAGCCGTTCTGATATCGTCGTGCTCATTTATCTGGAACATCTCCGTTGCAAATACATTTGGGCTGTCCGCATGCTCATCATATCTGAAAAGATTGAGATTAAATCTCGTATCTCCGAGAATAACCGACCAGTTAAGGGGCGATCTTCCTCTTCCGAAGGGAAGATATCCACAATTTCCGTGGAAACCGTATATTCCGCTCTTAAATGCATCAAGAACTTCCTTGGGAATAAGTCTCTGCCATCCCATTACGATTCCGAGGTCAAAAGTATTTTCCTCAATAAACTTCTTTGTCTTTTCATCGTTAAGGAAATAGCTCTCTGCTTCGAAAACTGGAATTCCGTACTTCTCTGTCAGGAAGCTGAGTCCCTTGAATCCTGAAACCTGATTATGTTCAAGAACCTTGGGTGCAATGGTCATTACAAGGTCAACCTTGCATAGTTCTTTTTCTATGAAATCTATTATGTTCTCGGATGTATCTTTTACACCGAAGACTACAACTTTATAATGCATTATTCATACCTCTTGAAAATCTCATGTATACTTTCTTTATATTTTTCGGGCGCGTAGAACATCGCTCTCTCATAGGCTTTTTCTGCATATCTTGAAGCTTTGTCCTCATCATCCAAAAGGCTTATTATCTTTTCCGCAAGGAGTTTTTCACCCCCTGTTATGTTATTTGGATCCATATCCACATTTTCGCCGAGATCGGGCACCAGTATTCCGTATGTTCCCTCAATCGCGTCTTTTGTGCTGTCTCCGTTTGGTATCTCTTTTATAAGCTTATCGTACTCACTCTCGCTCAAAAGAATCTCTCTAGGGCCCGTCTTACAGTCTGCAGAAATAACAGGTTTTCCGAGCGCCATTGCTTCAAGTACCGCATTGGGGAATCCCTCATGATTGGAACTGCACACGTAAATATCTGAAGAAGATACATAAGAAAAAGGATTCTTTTTTACTCCGGGGAAACAAGCTTTCCCTTTAACTCCAAGCTGTTCAGAGAGCTTTTCGTACTCTGACCAATTTCCCGCGCCAAGAACTATAAGTCTTGCCTCGGGATGCTTTTTATAAACAAGTGAAAAAGCTTTTACAAGATGCCATACACCCTTTATGTAATCGTTTCTCACCATACAGGATATGGTCTTTACATCTTCTCCCTTAAAAGGCATATCCGCTATCTCTTCACTGCCCTTTGCCTTTACATCCTCAACATCAAGTGGGTTGTAGATGTAAGTACTTTTATTATAATCAAAGTCGCGAAGAAGCTGCCTTACGATCTCTTTTGAACAGGAAAGAACCTGATCTGATCCGTTGCAGAACATCTTTATCTTCTTTGGACTTTCCATATCAGTCTGACAACGAAGTCCGGTAAGCACTCTTTCTTTTCCCTTTGAAAGAACATTTACATAATTCGCTGTACTTCCGAAACTGTAGGCAATGTCGATTCCAAGCTGTTTCTTAATCTTTCTTGTCTTGATGACTCTCTTTATTACATTGAATACTTTATTTATCGTGCCCTTCTTAGCCGGCACATCAATATCGATCACTTCAAGTCCCGTTACGTCAAAGTTGATATCTTTGGAGCTGAATATAAGTATGTATACGTTGTAATACTCCTGCATCAATCTTGCAGTCTTTATGCAAACACGCTCAAATCCGCCCTGATGAAGCATGGGCACCATGAGCATTAGATTTTTCTTTTTATCTGCCATTAAAAATTTCCTCTTTCATAAAAATATGCCATCTGTTTTGCCTGTAACTTCACGTCAAATCCGGCATCTCTTAATTTATTCAAAATATAATCGGATGTTCCTTCTCTGTCTCCCAATGAGCAGCCGCCTGCACTGTTACCTGTGGCTACAAGTGACTCATATCCGGCATCTGCCTCATCGTCGGAATCATTGTCGTCAAGGATAAGGTCATCAAGTATTTTCTTTGACCATTTCTTTGGATCGTCATTGATGCTCATCATGGTAACAAGTTCCGTCACGTCAACTTCAGGTGTCACAGAATCTGACACAACGCACTGAAGCCCCGCTGCCTGCGCCTCTATAACACTTCCGGGAAGTCCCTCATATCTTGAAGGGAAGCAGAAATAATCCATCGCCTGATAATAATCTGCAGCATTACTCTTATTTCCCGCAAAGATACATTTGTCATATATCCCAAGCCTGTCCGCGAGCTTCTTCATATCATCCATTAAAGGTCCCGTGCCAAGCATCAGAAGTTTCATGCGAATACCGTGAAGCATGCAGTATTTGTTATCCGCATCATTTTCAAGCATCTTACAAATACCGAAAAAGACCTGAAGCAAAAACTCGTGGTTCTTGGCATATCTAAAGCTACCTACGTGTCCTATAACAACAGCGTTGGACACGCCGAGTTCTTTTCTTATCTTATTTCTTTTTTCTTCATCGTAGGCAAAGTTCTTTAAGTCAATTGCATTGGGGATGATCTTTACTTTCCCCTTCTCCATAAGTGTATTTCCAAATACCGCTATCCCTGCCTCTTTCGAACAGGCAAAGTTATAATCGGTAATTCCTTCTTTGCGAAGCGGAGTTCTCAAAAAGTTTGTAGCAACGCCTTTCACGCCCTTATCAACGCCCGCGCTCCTTGCGTGCGCAACGAGGATGGGAATCCCGGCTTTCTTTGCGATTGGAAGGTAGATAGCCGCGGTACTCGTCATATGCCCCTGCACAACTTTCCACTCATCGCGATGCTCATTAAAAAATTTCTTGATCGCAGCTTTGTAATCAAGCAAATTGGTTCCCACAAATTTTGGAAGACAGAATATTCTTCCGCCCAATGAATATACCGTATTATCAAAATAGTCCGGCTCTCGAACTGCCATCAGTTCATCAGAAGTCGGACTCTTTTTCCCTGTCTTATCAGGCGAATAATGGACAAGGAAATCAAACTGGACCCTGTCCCTATTCATATTACGATATAAATCCATTATGCGACATTCAGCTCCGCCTACTCCAAGTCCCCCTAAGACATGTAAGACTCTTATCTGTCCATAGTTATCTTCCATAACTCCTCACTTTATGTTTCTGCTTTTCTTCAGATTAACAACAGTGTATTTGGCCTTAGCTAAAATATACTCTAGAATAAACCTAAGTATTCCCTGCTCTGTAGCTCTCATTTCCATAAGTTCGGAATACGACACAACCTGTGCTGTATTAAGCAGATTGTCTAATTCTTCAAACTCTTTTTCATCCATTGTATTGGTATGATATACGAAAGTGGTTATTCCGTCCCGCTTATCGGAAAGAGTCTTCGCTCTGCTTATCGAAATCGGGTAAAAAATAAGTCCCGACCGCTTATACGGCGCTATCCCAAAGCCGTCCGTAATCTTGAAAAAACCATTTTTCTTAAGAGCTTTTATCGTATTCCTGTCAAACGAATGTGAGGGTGCCATAAAAACATCCGTCATTATCTTATTTTCTCTCAGAATACGACTTCCCATCATGATCATTTCATCCTGCTTGTAATAGGGAAGGCCTGCAAACTCAGACTTTCCTCCGATGGGAAAAACTCCTGCTTCCTTGGTGGTGTAGACATGATTAAAGCCGTGCATTGCAACTGCCCAACCCGAATCCTGAAGGTCTTTTACCATCTTCCAGAAATCTTCCCGGGGTTCGGAAACATTGACCTTCTCATCTTTACAATCGGGAATAACCCCGATAAGCGGCTTGATTCCATGCTTATCGAGTATTCCTTTAAATCTGTCAAATTTCTCCCAATCCATTGCAGGAGTTATGTCGTCCATTCGAATTACTATTTTCATAGATTCTCTTTATACCAGTTGATGGCAAGTTCAATTCCTGCCTTGAAATCGTAAGAAGGATCGTAGCCAAGGTTCTGTCTTGCTTTTGAAATATCAGCGTTTGAATCTCTGATATCACCTTTTCTTGCAGGTCCGTAGTTAGGCTCTACATCAAGACCGAGCGCATCTGTGAGGTGATGATATACATCGATAAGATACTCTCTTCCGCCTGCTCCGATATTGTAAGCCTCTCCTGCTGCCTCTGATGATGCAAGACAAGCTCTTAAGTTACCTTCAATTACATTATCAACATAAGTAAAGTCACGTGACTGCTTACCGTCGCCGTTGATAGTAGGAGTCTCACCATTCATAAGCTGCTTAAGGAACTTGGGAATAACTGCAGCATATGCGCCGTTGGGATCCTGTCTTCTTCCGAATACGTTGAAATAACGAAGTCCGTATGTATCAAGTCCGTAAAGCTTCTTATAGAGCTTTCCGTACTCTTCATCTACTTTCTTTGTAAGTGCATAAGGAGAAAGAACATTTCCTTCCTGTCCTTCTTTCTTGGGAAGAATTGTTGAATCTCCGTAAACAGATGAGCTTGAAGCATATACAAACTTCTTAACTCCGTTCTGTCTTGATGCTTCCATCATGTTAAGTGTTCCTCTGATATTGATCTCCTCGTAAAGAAGAGGCATCTCAATACTTCTGGGAACGCTTCCCCATGCAGCTTCGTTCAAAACATATGTAACACCTTCAGTTGCTTTCATACATGCATCAAGGTCTCTGATATCGTCCTCAATGAAGGTGAAATTCTTGTTTTCCATTAAAGGCTGAATATTCTCAATATGTCCTGTTGAAAGATTATCAAGACATCTTACCTTGTAACCCATATCAAGAAGTGCTTCGCAAATGTTGGAACCGATGAAGCCTGCGCCTCCGGTTACCAAAAATAAACTGTCGTCGTCAAATTTAAGCTCTTTAAAACCCATTTAAAAAAGTCCTCTTTTCAAATAATAAGGAGGTTCCGCTCTCGCTTCGCTCGCCGGAACGACTTTCGCACTAAGCTCGTAAGAACCTCGCTAAGTGCTCAAAGTCTCCAATAATCATATTCAGGCGCGGTATATTCGCTCATATCATAGATTCCCTTAAGATCCATGAACACCTTTGTCTTATGTTTTGCATTGAAGAATTTTGCGATATCTGCAGGCTTGTAGCTCTCGAATTCCTTGTGAGCAACAGCAACGATAACCGCATCCATATCCTTAACGGCATCCAATGAATCAAAATCGATACCGTAAAGTCTCTTAGCCTCGTCGGCATCAGCTTCGGGATCAACCACTACCGGAGTGATTCCGTACTCGCCAAGCTCGTTGTAAATGTCGATGATCTTGGTATTACGTGTATCAGGGCAGTTCTCCTTGAATGTAAATCCAAGAATGGCAACCTTCGCATTCTTAACCGCGATGTCGTTTGCGATAAGGTTCTTTACGCAAGACTCTGCAATATATTTACCCATGTCATCATTGATTCTTCTTCCCGAAAGAATGATCTGTGAATGATAACCGAGTTCTTCTGCTTTGTATGTGAGGTAGTAAGGGTCTACACCGATGCAGTGGCCACCTACAAGGCCGGGGAAGAATTTAAGGAAATTCCACTTTGTTCCGGCAGCCTCAAGAACGCTCTTTGTATCGATATCCATCTTGTGGAAGATCATTGAAAGCTCGTTCATAAATGCAATATTGATATCTCTCTGGCTGTTCTCGATAACCTTTGCAGCCTCGGCAACTTTGATAGACTGTGCCTTATAAACTCCGGCAAGTGCAACAAGACTGTATACGTTTGCAACTTCCTCAAGAGTCTCTTCATCCATACCTGAAACAATCTTTGTAATGGTATCAAGTCTGTGAACCTTGTCACCGGGGTTGATACGCTCAGGTGAATATCCTACCTTGAAATCAACGCCGCACTTAAGTCCGGACTCCTGCTCAAGAATAGGAACACAGATATCCTCTGTTACTCCGGGATATACTGTTGACTCATATACTACGATACTTCCCTTTGTGAGGTACTTACCGAGTGTGTGGCTTGCTCCCTCTACAGGTGAAAGATCGGGTGTGTGATCGTCATTTACAGGTGTAGGAACCGCAACTACATGGAACTTACACTCACGAAGTTTCTCGGGATCTGCTGTAAATTCAACACTTGTATTCTTAATAGCTTCATCGCCGACTTCTCTTGTAGGGTCGATTCCCTTCTTATAAAGTTCAACCTTGGCAGCGTTAAAATCGTATCCCACTACCTTTATCTTCTTAGCATATGCCACAGCAATAGGCATACCTACATAACCAAGTCCAACCAATGACAGTTTTTCTTCTCCGGCGAGAAGTTTCTCATACAAACCCATTTGAATCCTCCAAATCATTAACATTTCAATGTTAAAGTTTTTTACATAATTATAGATTCTTAAATAAAAAATTCAAGAACACATTTATTATACTACGCCTGTCAAACATCTGTAAAAATCACATTTTTACAGTTCTTTAAGCGTTTGCTCATAAGTTGAAATGACAATTTTTCTGTCATAATTTTTCTCAATAAACAATCTGGCTTTTTGCCCCATGCTTTTCCTATCATTCTCGGAAAATGCAAGTATTTTATGTATAGCATCCGAAAGTGCCGAAGCATTTCCCGGCTTAAAGCCTATTCCCGTCACACCTTCTTCAAATGTTTCTTTACATCCGTTTACATCGGTTGCAAGAACAGGTCTTCCGCACGCTCCCGCTTCGAGAAGCACATTTGAAAGTCCCTCATGGTATGAAGGATGTACTATAACATGGCTGTTAGCCATTACAGGTTCTACGCTGTCCAGATGCCCATGATACTTTACCACGCCTTTTTCTTCAAGCGCCCGTATCATAGGCTCATACTTTTCCCTCTCGTCCTCTTCGTATTCTCCGACAAGATCAAAAAAGACTTTATCATTTGCGGAAGTTATCTCTTCCGCAGCCTTAAGATACTCCTCAATTCCCTTATCTTTCATTATCCTTATGACCGCAAGAAAACGTATACCGTCTTCCTCCGAAGGATATTCCCTGAAAGGATGATCCGTAAGATTTACTCCGGATCCGGGCAAAAGAGCCGCATTCTTTTTTGCAACACCTTTATTCTGCATGAATTCAAGGTTTCTCTTATTCTGAAAAAAGACCTTTACCGCCCTGTTCATTGAAAAAGAATACATCTTCACAAGAATCTTACTGAGCATCCCGCCACCTTCTATCGCAGTACCGAGTCCGGTAACGTTGCAGATATAAGGGATTCTCAAGAATTTTGCCGCGGATGCCCCGTAAATATTGGGCTTTATCGTATATGTAAGAACCGCGTCAGGTCTTGTCTTCTTCATTATTTTCATGTAACTTGCAAACAATTTGAGGTCTTTTAGCGGATTCATCCCGTGTCTTTCAAGATGAGTGTCCACAAGTTCCACGTTCATATCCGTAAGCTTGTGCACATTCTCATCGAAAGGAACGGAAACTACCACCTTGTGTCCCGCATTTTTAAAGGACTCAAGCAGTTCTTTTCTAAAAAGATAAAGACCGTTTGCATAGTTCGCCAAAATCAAAATTGTCATTATCAGATTTCTCTCATTCGATCCTCAAGGTTATCCAATGTATCTATGACAACACTGTCATACATCATCATAACGACGTTCTCGTCATACTGCCCGATCTGCTGAGCGTTTTCTTTCTTCTCAACAACATTTCTGTAAATGAACGACGGGAAATCAACTCCCGCGCCGTAAGCATGAAGATAAGCTCCTCCGAATCTCGGATTGATCTCAGAAAGATAATACTCACCGTTCTGGTAAAAGAGATCCATATCGAGAGGTCCGTTGAACTTAAATACCTCAAGCGCTTTCTGTGCAAATTCAAAGAGTTTCTCATCCTTGAATGATATTGTCTTGTTTGCTCCACCGATCGTAGTAGAGATTTTTTTCTTGGAGAAAACCGCAACGGGCTTGTGGCTTATTGTATCGACATAGATATCTGCATCCATATCTTTTCCCGTCATAAGCTCCTGAATAATAAGCCCCGGATCTTTCTCGGTAACTTCCTTAAGAAGTTCATATGTATCAACCTTGCGTGCTCCTACGCTTCCGCTTCCGGTTCTCGGCTTAACGAAGACAGGAAGATTTATCTTGCCTTCTTTGTAATCCTTGTCGAAATCATCGAAACAGCCGTAAGTCTTTACCGTGTTGATTCCTTTTTCCATGAGGTACTTGTACATCTCAAATTTATCAAAGCAAAGCTTTGCAGTTTCCTCATATGGAGCAAGCACTTCAACACCGAGTTCCTCAAACTCTTTTCTGTGAGCCGAAAGAATTGCGATCTCAGGGTCGATAAGTGTCGTTACCGCATCAATCTTTTCTTTCTTGCAAATATCAAGAATTGTCGGGATGTACTCAGGCGCCGTTATAAGCGGAACTCTATAGCAAACATCCGCAAAAGCGGGAGCCGGCGCATATACGCTGTTATCCGTAACAACCATATGAACCTTGTCCCCAAGCGTTTTTCTAAAATCTTTTAAAAGTTCACAGCGTCTTCCGACACTGCAAAATAAAATATTCATTTTACTGCTCCTTTGGTTTTGTACCTGTAAATGCCTCCATTGTGGCATCTGTGGCACTGTTTATGTCATCGTGCTTAAATACTACAGCGATGGTCATGAAAAAAATCTTGAGATCGAAAAGGAATGATATATTTCTTGCGTAATATACATCTTTCTCAAATCTGTCTTCCCAGCTGAGAAGATTCCTTCCGTTAACCTGTGCCCATCCCGTAAGTCCCGGTCTTACATCATGTCTGTGCCTCTGTTCCTCGTTATAGAGGGGAAGGTATTTGACAAGAAGGGGCCTGGGACCTATGAAACTCATGTCACCCTTTAAAATGTTTAAAAACTCAGGAAGTTCATCAAGGCTGGTCGCTCTGAGCTTTTTACCAAACTCGGGAAGTCTGTCTTCATCGGGAAGAAGATTTCCGTTTTCATCCTTTGCATCAGTCATTGTCCTGAATTTGTAAAGGTTAAAAACTTCTCCGTCCTTGCCGGGCCTCGGCTGTCTGAAAATAACAGGACTTCCGAGCTTAACTCTTACGAGTATCGCAAGTATAAGGTACAACCAGCAAAAAGGTATGAGTACCAGTAAAGACAGTATTATATCTATCAATCTCTTAATAAATTTTGAATAAATCATTCGTCACTCCGAAATATGCCGTGTCCAAAGCATTATTAGTCAAAGCATCTTCTTATGATCTCAATGATCATATCCTGCTGCTCTTTTGTCATCTTGATGTCACTTGGAAGGCATAAGCCTCTGTTAAAGATATCGGCTCCGACATCCTTAAAGCCTTCCTCTTCAATGTAAGCATTGCTGCGGGCTCTTCCGTTTCCGTGCTTTGTGATAAATGCGTTTGACCTGTAGATAGGCTGCATATGCATCGGCTTCCAGATAGGACGTCCCTCTGCGTTATTCTCAGCGATAGCACTAAGGATCTCTGTGGGACATGTCTTTCCGGGCTCGGGATTGTAAAGAACTTCTTTTTCTCCGCGAACCTGTCTGCACATTACATCCTCATCTATGATCATGCATGAAAGCCAGAAATTCGGCTCACTGTTCTTCTTATCGTAAGGATTCATCTTTACGGGAAGTCCCTTGAGGCCTTCTTTGTAACGCATATAGATTTCTTTTTTCTGAGCGACATGCTCTTCAAGATAAGGAATCTGTCCCCTTACAACTCCGGCAATAACGTTGCTCATTCTGTAGTTGTAGCCAAGTTCCTCATGCTGATACCAGGGTGCATCCTCTCTTGCCTGAGTGGACCACTTACGCACCTTGTGAGCATCTTCTGTACTGTTTGTAAGGAACATTCCTCCCGCGGAACCGGTTATGATCTTGTTTCCGTTAAAAGAGAGAATGCTGTAATCACCAAAAAGTCCCGTCTGCTTTCCCTTGTAGGTTGCACCGAGAGATTCAGCCGCATCCTCAACTATAAGTGCATTGTGCGCACGGCAGATTCTCTGGATTCCGTCTATCTTTCCGGGTGTTCCGTAAAGATGTGCAACGACTACAAGTCTTACATCGGGATATGTCTCAAAAGCTCTTTCCAGTGATTCGGGATCCATATTCCATGTATCTTCTTCCGTATCGATAAATACAGCTTCACCGCCCTCATAAGCAATGGGATTTACTGTAGCATCGAAAGTAAGATCGGAACAAAATACTTTCTTTCCCTCAAGTGTTCCGTGTCCGATCTTAGGCTGACCGTAAAGTCTTTCACCTGCAAGTTTTATCGCAAGATGAAGCGCAGCTGTTCCCGATGAAAGTGCAACAGCCTCCTTGCATCCGATCTTTTCACATATAAGTTTTTCAGCCTCGTTTATATTCGCTCCGACAGTTGACATCCAGTTGGTGTCATATGCCTCCTGCACGTACTTGATCTCATCACCGTGCATTGTCGGGGATGAAAGCCAGATTTTTTTCTGAAAGGGTCTAATTTCCACGATCATTCCTCCGTATTGATTTTTTCAGCTAGCTTTTTAAGCATTTCTTTGTGTTCTTCCGTACTGTCCGCTTCGTTATTGGCGGGATGGTATGTTGTAACTATCTCTTTTACGAGAGTTCTTATCTCAGGTGATTCCTCTTTTGCCGCAACATTAAGTCGCTCGAGCCCCGAGAACAACTTCATCTCATCAAGCTCAATAGGCTTTCCGATATGGATCATCTTATTTTCTGTATCCTGAAGTCCTTCTTCATCCATGAGCATCTCTTCGTAGAGTTTCTCACCCGGGCGAAGTCCCGTAAATTCAATTCTGATATCCTCTCCGACCTTGTATCCGGAAAGTTTTATGAGGTTCTCTGCAAGATCGAGTATCTTGACGGGTTCACCCATATCAAGTACAAATATCTCGCCGCCCTTTGCAAATGCTCCAGCCTGAAGCACGAGGGAAACCGCCTCTGAAATTGTCATAAAGTATCTGATGATATTAGGGTCTGTAACCGTAACGGGTCCGCCTGCCGCAATCTGTTTCTTAAAGAGCGGGATAACAGAACCGTTTGAACCAAGTACATTACCAAATCTGACCGCCACGAATTCCGTATCGTAGTGCTTATTCATCGTCTGAACGATCATCTCGCAGATTCTCTTACTTGCACCCATTACGTTCGTGGGATTTACAGCCTTATCGGTTGAGATCATAACAAACTTCTCGGTGCCGTTCATAGCTGCTGCCATAGCTGTCTTCCAGGTTCCGAATACATTATTCTTGATAGCTTCATTCGGGCTGTCCTCCATAAGAGGCACGTGCTTGTGTGCAGCTGCATGGTATACGATCTCAGGCTTATACTTTTCGAATATCATATTGATCCTGAGTGTATTTCTTACTGACGCAATGAGAACAACAAGGTCAAGATCGGGATATTTTGTCTTGAGCTCCTGCTGAATGTCATAGGCATTATTCTCGTAAATATCTACAATTATAAGTCTCTTGGGCTTATGTCCGGCAACCTGTCTGCAGAGCTCCGATCCGATAGATCCGCCGCCACCTGTTACCATAACGGTCTTTCCGCTGACATAACCTGCGATGGAGTCGATATCGACCGCAATTGGATCTCTTCCCAGAAGGTCTTCTACTTCAACATCGCGAAGTCTCGATACGTTAACCTCGCCGCTTAAAAGCTGGTACATTCCGGGAAGCGCACGCATCTTACAATGTGTATTTTTACAGATATCAAGTATCTTCTTAAGTTCCTGTCTTGAAACAGAAGGAATGGCAACAATAATCTCATCAATATCATACAGATCCGCGCATTCTACAATCCTGTCTCTTCCGCCGACAACCCTGATTCCCTGAATATATCTGCCCCACTTGTCCGAATCATCATCGATGATACATTTGATGGACATTGTGTTGTAATTGCTCTTGATAATATCTTTAATGATAATATTGGCAGCTTCACCCGCTCCTATTACCATTATTGCTTTGGCATTTTTGTTCTTCTCCGCATGGTGCTTGGCACTTCGCAAAAATCTGTAAGAAAATCTGCTTGCAAAGATCAGTGCAATAAGCAAAACCAGATAGAGGAAATAATAGGTCTTTGGCTCAGCCTGATGTCCCGGAACTTTGAAAAACTGAAGTCCAACTGCCGTGATACCGCTTGAAACGGCACATCCCATTACAAGGTTCTGCAGCTCTCTTTCTCCGGCATATGCCCATAAGCTGTCATAGAGCTTAAAAACATAAAACACAATAAGGGTTACGATAATATTTATAGGCAAATAAGTAATCGTAGTTGTCAAGAAGTGTTCTTCAACCTGATCGAGATCAAGATCGTATCTCATAAGTACAGGTATAAAGCTCACCAGGATTATACTTATCACATCGTAAATAACAAGTACCGCACGCCTATACAATTTTTGATAATTAAAAGGTTCTTTTTTCTTCTTTTCCATAGCCATTCTCTGTTGTTAAGATATCATTTGTTATTCTGCATCAAAGGAAAGATTGAAAGCATAAGTGCCGGTGTCATCGGATAGCTGAATTCAAATACCGATTCACTCATTCCGGCAACCATGAATCCGATTGCAATTACAAAAGGAACAAGTGCAAGGGGCTGTTTTTCTTTATTATTCTTAAAGAACTTAAGTCCAAAAACAATGCTTCCAAATACAAACATCACAAACATTATTCCTGCAGGAACTCCCCTGTCATACGCAACCTGAAGATATGTATTGTGCGCATGATATGCAACCATACCATCAGGTAGTATAGGCTGTTCCGCATGTCCCGTCAGGTTCATTTCTTTTAAATATGTTCTATATATAGTAATCCTGTTATTGGAAATACTATCAAGCTTATCAAGCAGAGTGCTTCCTTCTTCGGACTCCGCCTCTTCCGCTTCATTCTCATCACCGTCTGTCGCTGTAAGAAGCATCATTGCCTCTGCATTTGTAAACTGCATCGAAGCAAGCATATTGTCAGTCTCAGGTGCAGACATTCCAAATGATTCATTCTTTTCAATGTCATCAACAGGATCTCCGTATTCATCCAAATATGGTTTGCCCGTCTCGGGATCGTAATTATATATATCATGCGGATAATCATATGTACCCACATCAAGCCCAAGAATCTTGCTCGCAAAGAGGTTGGCAAATCTCTCCACGCACATGTAGTTGGGACTTCCCCAGGCAGCTCCGCCTCTGACAAAAGGATCCGTGTCATCATTTATCATAAGCACAGGATTTCCAACCATTGCAGGAATAATCCTCTGAAGCGTAAATACCGGAGAAAAGCAAACAACTACAGAAACGATCATAGCGATCAATATTTTGCCAAATCTCTTTTTGTAGCACATAAGCACGCAAAAAGCACAAATGAAAAGAGAAACATAAGCTGTTCTTGAAACGGTGAAGATTGCGTAAACCGAGATCAGTCCGAACAGTATAAACTCTTTCCACGCTGTTTTTATAAGATCTTTTACTCCATAGTTCTTAGGAAGGGCAACAATCTTTACAGCCAAAAGAACTGCCGCTACCGCTCCCATAACCGTCAGATATTCGGCTGTTACCGTCTGCGTATGGAACAAAAAGCCGTATCTTCCGCTTACATATCCCGCAAAGCATCTGAACATAAGGCAGTAAACAAAAGAAATACCAAAGTTAAGCATAAGACCGCCCGAAAGTATGCTCAGCCAGTCTTTTCTTCCCTTCCATACAAGTCCTCTTAAATACAGGCATGAGAATGTCGCCGCAAGTGCAACTCCCCACCAGCTGCCGTTTCTCATAACTATGAGTACAACAAAGAAAACGTATACAAAAATGCCGAAACGTGAAATGCTTGCACGTTCTTCACTGACACGAATATTCTTATTAAGCTTCTCATGAATGTAACCTGCAAAAAGTTTAATAAGATTTATTGCCAATATGCCGCCTAACATGAAGATTATCACGGCATATTTTATAGCAGTATTTTTTTCAACAAAATCAGGTTCCGTTTCGGGGAAAAGATTCTGTTTGTAGTAATAAACTCCGCCTATCCCCGAAGCAATAAGCCACACAAGATTGAGTGCATTAAACGCCTCTTTGGCTGAAAATGTAAGAAGCATCATTACAATGAACGAAATTGCCATTTTTCTCTCGGAAAGATGCCTGAATGTGTCATAATCGTCGTTCATGCAACAACATGAGTACCACATTCCTATTGCCATAGAAAGCATCACAAGAAAGTATCTCACCCTATTTCCGGCATCTATTCCGTCAATAAATGAAATACCCACTTCACTTTTTACAACTTTATGGTTAATGGCATAGAAAGTTATTCCCGCTGCCACGATAAGTCCTATTTCATAAAAGACAATGTCCACTGCCCTGGTGTCAAACACCTTAAGCGGAAAGACCATTATCATAAGTGCAAGATAGAACACTGTGGCAATTGGATTTGCTACAAATTTTACGCATCTCTCGACAGTTATGATACTGTTTCTTCCGGGGCG
This sequence comes from Butyrivibrio sp. AE2005, assembly GCF_000686965.1. Taxonomy (NCBI): domain Bacteria; kingdom Bacillati; phylum Bacillota; class Clostridia; order Lachnospirales; family Lachnospiraceae; genus Butyrivibrio; species Butyrivibrio sp. AE2005. The sequence goes on along the minus strand of NZ_JMMD01000029.1, from coordinate 25,902 downwards.
CTTTGAAAAATACAGTCCGATAAGCCCATACAAAAGCGCAGTGATCGCTGCTATAACCGCAATAACGGCAAGCGAACTTTTCTTTGACATTGGAATTCTGTAGTTATATCCCGCCGCAATGTGCATTCCGGGAACCTCTGTGATACTACTTCCTTCGCTGAAAAAACAGTGTTCGTACATGCTTCCTACATATTCCGGATTATCAGGTACAGTCTCAAAGTTGATATCAACCTTAGATCTGCAGCCCCTTACATATAGGATATACTCTTTTCCAACTTCAACATTATATTCAAGTGTCGCCCTGACATAGCCCGGAATTACCTTATCTCCGGTATCTACCAGAGTCTTTATAAGTTCCCTTCCGCCAAGGTCACAAACGGTAACGTCAAAGTATCTTCCCTTCTCCACTTTGGAGATGTATATATCCACAGAACTTAATCTGTTATATCTTGCGACAAATTTCTGTGAATAAAAACATTCAACATTTACGGCCTTGTCTTCTTCTATCCTGTTTCCACCGGCGGAAGTCTCCATAACCTCCGTCCAAAGGCGTCCCGGCCAGATACTCAAAACTGCTACCAGGGCAATAAGAAGCACTACCGCTCTATACGCTGTTTTTCTATCTATTATCTTTCTCATACAAGTATGTTTTTCCCTCTTTTGTTAGGCACTAAGCCAAGTTAAATATTATCATACCTGCCCCCCTTAATCAAACAGACTATGCCTGTGAGACATCATTTAAAGGTGCAAATAACAGTGGCAATGCATACCACAATATTGCCACGTACCTGACAAGATATGTAGGTCCCAAAAGAACCGTCATCCATGTCAGTATTAACGGTAAAAACGGAAGGACTCTGCCAAACTTTCCTTTTGATAAGCGATACAACATAACAAAAAGGTATATTAACATGCAAAATCCGGGTGAAAACAGCAGTGCCAATACCGGTGCATCCTTATGGAATGTTCCGATGGATATATATCTGTATAGCTTGTCTATCGCAGGAATATAGCTGTTCCGCTTTCCCGGCTGCTCAACTTCGTAGCCAAAGTACGAACTGTCGGTGTATGTAAAAGTAAATACCGATGTTCCCTTATATACGTTGATAAGTGCCGGCGGATACCAGTATCCATAAGAAGTCAGAAACCATGAATTCAGATATGCAGCCGGATGTCCCGCACCAAGCTTTGCCCAGAGCTTCCAGAAATCTCCGCTGTTTTTTTCATATAATTCGTTGTTAAAACCATACTTCACAAGATCTGACACGCGTGGCGTATAATTTGCAAGATTTTCTTCCGGTATATAGGCCTTGAGCGTATCGATATCTTCAGGTGACATCGAATCTTTTTCATAGGTATACACCCTTGCCATCTGCATTATAGGTACCGTAAGCATCTCCTGATGATCGGTTCCTTTCGAGGAAAAAGCTGCTCCGAGAGCAGTATTTATCACAAGATATGCCACTACCGGCACGGTCAGAACAAGTGCCAACCGCTTCGTAAGCTCTTTTCTGAAATATATAAATGCAAAAGGTAAAAACACAAGATAAGCATAAAATCCGTTGTGCCTAAAGAGCGGCATGAGAACAGCCGCGATGACAAAGCTTATAACAGAAAATCTGCTCTTTAAAAAGGCTTCCCTGTTCTCAACAAGTTTTATAAGTGACAATGTCACATATAACAAAAATGCAGTAAAAAGCCCGTCTTTACTTGAGCAAAGATTGTACATAACAATAACCGGAAACACTCCGTAGTACAGCGTCCATGCTATAAGCGAACGCTTTCCGATTCCTTTTTTCCTCAGATGATCCATGACATACGAAAGGATAAGCGTGATCACGAGCATCTGAAAAAATGTATATATAAATATTCCGCCGTTCCAACTACCTGTGAGTTTATGAAAGATTGCTATCGTGCCACCAAGAAGAAGCACGTGCAAAAGAGGATGATGCGTCGAAAATGTTCTGGTAAGGACTTCATTAAGTTCATCCTGCGCATCATAGACAAAAAACCCCGGAAACTCAGCAAGAATGACGATAGTATTAAGAGCTACCATGGCTGCCCAGCTCTTAAACATGAAATTCTTATCCTCATTCGGCTCTGTTTTGCCACTAATAGTCACAAAGCCAAAGAGTTTTTTCCCCTGCCTTGCCCCGTCATAATTGTTCCAGACGTAATATACATCTATTGTAAGAATGAACGCAAAACACAAAATAAGAGCATAAGTTCCGGCATCTTTAAAGTTCACATTATCATATTTTTCAAGCTGATATCCGAACACCAGAAAAATACCCGATAAAATGCCAAATAAGCCTGACATAAGCCAGGCTGTTAAGTTCTGTTTTTGATTATTATTTTCAGGCCCCATATTACTCTTTATCATCACGTGTTGTCTCTCGAATTACATACTGAGGATTCTTGTTCTGTGCAATATATGTCCTTCCGACATACTCTCCGACCATGCCGAGCATAAAAAGTATCATTCCACCGATAAACACTAACGCGGACATAAGAGCATAATATCCTTTATAATTTGATGCATACGGATAAACAAATTTCAAAATAATCGTATAAATACCGAACAAAAATCCAAGTACGGACAAAATAAATCCAACCATAGTCGCAAGTCTCAAAGGTTTAATACTAAACGCCGTGAACCCGTTTATCCACAGCATAAAGAGCTTTCCCAGATTATATCCGCTCTGTCCGACTTCTCTTTTTCTGTGATTAACGTCAACGTTTACAACATTGCTTGTCGTCCTAAGCACAAGTCCGATAACATAGGGAAAAGAGCTGTCATACTTTATCATCTCGTTAACAACAAATCTTCTTACTCCGAAATAGCTGGACACAAAGAGATCCTTTGGCTTTCCAAGCATCACTTCCGCCATCCACTCATTCATAGCCGTTCCGAAATTTCTGAAGCTGTTGTGCTGTTTGTGCGCATATCTCGCATATACGGCATCAGCGCCGTCTCTGAGTGCATTAAGGAGCTTAAACACTTCACTTGCGGGGGTCTGGCCGTCATCGTCAAGGCATATTACATAATCGCCCTGAGAAGCGTTAAGTCCAGCCATAAGAGCAGCATGCTGTCCGAAATTCTTGGCAAAATTTATTCCCGTAACAATGTCGGAATGCTTCTTTGCAATCTCACCTATCTTTCCCCATGTATTGTCGGGAGATCCGTCATTTACAAGCACGATCTCATAGATATACTCGTCGGAATCCTTCATTGTATCTACAATTTCATCCACAACCTCACTAAGAGTATTCTCAGATCTGTAGCAAGGGATTATGAAACTTACTGATTTCTTCTGCATTCTTATCTAAAACCTTTCGACTTATGTGTGAAAACGCTGTTTATAACATTTTTTCCATAAGTATCATATCACTTTTTTGACCGTCACTGCACTCAACCTGCGCAAGATCTTTTGTCTTTACAAATCCCGCATTTGAATAGCTCTTTATTGCAACTTCATTATAGGCAAATGCCTTAAGGAAAACTTTTTTAAGCCCTATGGTCTCTTTGGCATACGTAAGCGCAAGAACCGCGGTCTCATTGCCGTAGCCTTTGCTTATCGCGTCATCCTCACCGATAAATATGCCATATTCCGCAGATTTTTCTTCCTTGTCGATATCCCTAAAGTACACGCTTCCAACGGGTTTGTTGTCATTATCGTTCTCACAGATAATAAACTGCTCAACAAGTCCCGTCATAATCTTTGTCTTAAACCAGTTTTCATGCAGTTCTTTTGTAAACACTTCTTTGAAAACGAAATTATTCCTGACTCTCTCGTTATTTCTCCACTTTACGATAAGATCTGTGTCTTCCAAGGTAATCTTTCTTAGAGATACCTTTTCTCCGCGGATTACAAAGCCCTGTGTTCCTCTTTCCATAATTATTTCTCCCTGACCGAGTATATTGCAAAAGCATCATCTATAATTGTCTCGCGGTCAACCGTAACCTCTATGCCTTTATCTCTGTAATAATCAATTATCCAGTCAATTCCGTCTTCATCCGACTGTGTCTGGACCATATATGCATTTTGTGCCAAAAGTCCCGACTGCATATCGCTGTAGCCGGCTCTTGAAAGCTTCTTCACCGTAAGAGGACTCTTTACTCCCCATCCTCCCAGCAGATCATGGTTTGCGTAGTCATTATTAACTCTGTCAAAAAGCTTCTCCGAAAATGTAGCCTCGCCTTCTTCCATATCATTTTCGCATGAAATGGATGTATACACATCAATAAAATAAAAATTGTCACTATTTTCGGCAAAGTAGTCATAAAGCGCATCATAGTGCTTTCGCATAAGCTCCCTTGCATGAAGTTCCGAATCGATCACCTTTTTCTGATTGGGAACAAATAAAAGAGAAATCATCATAATTACGAATACTATCTTGTACGGCAAAACGCTGCTCTTACCCGCACGTCTTAAGAGAATCGCAAACAGCACCAGTATCTCTATAAGATAAAGCGGGTGTGTGATCCTTATAGGCACTCTGCGTCCCATTATGATATAAATCCACAGAGTTGTCCTGCACATGAACAACAAAGCAAGCGCGCCAATTACGCGGAGAGTTTCCTTTTTGCTGCTGTCCTGTCTTGGAAACATGTAGGAAATAAGAACTCCGAGGTAAAGTATTATCACTATCAGATTCCAAGGACAATAATTCTCCGAATCCATCTCATAGCTCTGCGGCATACTGAAATTATGAAGTCCGTATATATACTTGGAAAATGCAGCCTTCAATCGCTGAGCAAAAGGCTCCTCATCGGATCTTAACTTATCTGCATACTCCGCAACTTCGTTTAATACCTTTGCATCTATCTCATCGTCCAAACCAATATTATAGTTTTCAAACGTGATCAGCTCATACTCACTCTTATCAATGCCAATACTGTCGTAAAAATCCTTATTTGCCTCATATTCAGGAACGTACTGAAAATCATACAATTGCGTTCTTGCATCAAAAATGTCGTTATATTCCTTCCACTCGGGCAACGAAAACGCAAATTTATGTATGCCCATTGCAACCGCAAGTGCCGCAACGATAACGCCAAACAGCTTAAGGCAGTCCAAAAACTCTTCTTTGTTCATATTCAGCATCCATCTTATAAAGATGGCCACACATACCATGGGAAGCGTTAAAAGAAGCATTTCAGACCTTAAAAGAAACGCTGTCAGAATAAGCCAGAAAGCAATGCCAAAGTTTTTATCAACTTCTTTTTCATGCGTAAGAATAAGAAATGCCGCAGTCGCAGACAAAAGGCCGCATGTAAATGTATATTGAACAAAAAGAAAATGTGCGCCTATCACTCCAATTGAGAAAAACAGCACAAACAACGTCACCAGGATCTTATGCTTAAGTTTCGGGCATACCTGAAGCGCTTTGTAGGAGATAAGAAACACGCACATATACTGACAAATGCACAAAAAAATACCATACCAGTCAAAGCCTCTTACCACTCTGTAGAACATCGAGATAAAAGCGCTTATCGGATACAGCATTTGTATATTGTGAGCTTCGGGAGCACCCGTATATGCTCCCGAAAGCATGTCCTTCATCAGAACATCATCATTTAGATCAAAATAGTAATCTCCGATAAATCCCATGAAAAGAACTGCAATAAGTATCAAAACCAAAGAAATTATAAAATTGGGTGTATTTTTAGTTTTTTTCATACCGGGCTCCGTTTTTTATCAGTTAAATTTGTAATACTCCTTAACCCTTGCAATAACTTCTTCCTGATCGTTTTCTGATAATTTGTAGTACATGGGAAGGCGGAGAAGTCTCTCACTCTCCTTGGTTGTATATTTGTCCTCTCCACTAAATACACTGTACTTAACTCCTGCTTTTGAGGAATGAAGAGGAACATAATGAGAAGCGGGAAGTATATCGTTGGACATAAGATATCCGATAAGTCCCTTTCTCTCTTCAAAATCTTTACACTTAATATAGAACATGTGCGCATTATGAACACACTCTTCCGGAATATAAGGAAGCTCTATAAGCCCTTTTTCTGCAAGGGGTGTAAGTTCCTCATAATATCTGTTCCAGCTCTTTAATCTGTCGTTGTTGATCTCATCCGCCATGTTGAGCTGTGCATAAAGATATGCAGCGTTCATGTCACTCGGAAGGAATGATGATCCGGGCATTATCCAGCTGTATTTGTCAACTTTACCAAGCTTGTAGAGAGTACGGTTTGTTCCTTTCTCTCTGATGATGATGGCATCGTCAACATACTTCTCATCTCTTAAAAGAAGTGCTCCGCCTTCGCCCATGCTGTAATTTTTAGTCTCATGGAAACTGTAGTTACCGAAATCACCGATTGCGCCAAGTGCTTTTCCCTTGTATGTAGACATTACGCCCTGAGCAGCATCTTCAATAACAAGAAGGTTGTGTCTCTTAGCGATATCCATGATGGTATCCATCTCACATCCGACACCCGCGTAATGCACAGGTACGATGGCTCTTGTCTTAGGTGTTATTGCCTGCTCGATAAGCTTCTCATCAATATTCATGGTATCGGGCCTGATATCAACGAATACGACCTTAGCTCCTCTAAGAACAAATGCATTTGCAGTTGAAACAAATGTGTAAGAAGGCATGATAACTTCATCGCCCTCTTTTATTCCCGCAAGAATTGCAGCCATCTCGGTTGCATGTGTGCATGATGTGGTAAGAAGTGCTTTTGAAACGCCCGTCTTTTTCTCAATCCACTCATTATCGAGCTCTGTGTACTTACCGTCTCCGCAGATTTTCTGTGCTTCGACGCACTCTTTTATATATTCGAATTCTTTGCCCGTATAAGGGGGCACATTGAAATTTATACGCATAGCATGTAACCTTCTTTCCCCAGTCCTTGTCCTTAATCCTTCTTTTCAAGAAAGATTTTTCTTGTTATGAAATTATAAACCATTACAATTGCAGTGGCAAAAATCTTTGATATGGTATACATAAGATTATGTCCCACATGTGCGTTCAGCCATGCAATATTTTTGTAGAAGTAGCTTACTCCGAGATAGATGATAGCACTGTTTATTCCCATGCCGATAAGAGAAAGAATGACAAAAGCTACAAATTCTGCTTTTCTGTCAAGATCTTCTTTTCTTTCAAATACAAACTTAAAGCTTAGAACATAATTTGCAATAACAGATACTATAAAGCCAAGTGCAGATCCGATAAGAGATGCCACCTCGAAGCTGTCCTTACCGAATATTGCAACAATAATGTTCATTGCAATAAGCCCTACAAGATAATCAATAAAAAAGCACACAACTCCTACTATTCCAAATTTGAATATCTGATAAAGAAGCTTATGTCCCTCAAGCCACTTTCCCAATGCAGATTCATTAAAACCGTCCATTTTATTCCTCACTTTCATTCTGAGCAGAATATACTACGAAATTCTCACTCTCGAAGATTATATTATAATCATGTTTTTCGATATAGTCCAATAACATCTCATTTTTAGCTTTAATATTGGGATTATCAAGCATGACCTCGTCAAGTTTTCCGATTATCACAACAGGCTTCGGATCATCTGACGCATTAAGCTTATCAAGCGAGTCTCTGAAACTGTTGATTGAATAGCTGTCAAGGTCAGGCCAGGTCGTATCTATAGCAGGTTCCATATCAAAAATATACGAAAGCCCCGGAACATTGCCAAAGAGTAATGCCTTACCCTGAATAAGCCCATTGTCCTCAAGACAGGTCTTTAGTTCAGAAAGCGAATTGTAATTATCCTTTGTTGTCACAAGTCCGTTTGCTTTGGAAATATCAGTAACCTTAGTGTCCAGATTTAATTCGGGTGTAGCCTCATTATGATCTGCAAAAGAAAATCTTGCATGGAAAATCGCTCCCTGCACCAGAAGCACAACAATAACTCCAGTTATCATCGCCTGCCATGCAAAATTCCACTCATTATCCACAAACCTCTGCATAAATCTTTGTATTATCCACAATCCAATCGGCGCAACGAGGAAAAGGCAGTTTACAAGCGGCATTGTTCGATTATTACTTCCGATCGGCAGAATAATTATCAACATAAGAGCCGCACACGAAAGCGTTCTTTCTTCATTCCCACCCTTAAGAAATCCACATGCTCCCGCGATCGTAACGATAACGATTATTATCAAAAGCATCATTGCCGCCTGGAACATTGATTCATAGTAATAATAGTTTCTTGAGAATACATCTTTTTTTACATAGTACACAGCAAGTAAAAGAAGCCCTGCCACGTATAAAGCTTTTTTAAGTAATATATATTTCTCTTTTGCCACACGAAACATGATGATGCCTGCGATAATGCACGGGATCATTATGAGCATGTTTCCAAGTGTATGCGTATATGCCTCAAAAATATCCGCAAGCATTCCACCCGACGAGTAATCGGTTGCTTCGCCGGTCATGGCAAAAAGCTTACCTATCGCATTTGGATATGTATCAAAGCCGTATATCAGCGAAATAAGAAGCAGCGGCACTCCAAAACCCGCAGCATAGCCCGCAATACAAACGCCTGTCTTTTTCGCGGCATCAGCAAACTTCTCTTTTGAAATAAACGAGTTGAACCACAGGATCAAAATGAGCATGCAGTCAAGAATAGCCGGAAAGCGCATCAATATATTAAGACCAAGACACGCTCCTGCCGCAAACAACAAAATGTTCTGTCTTTCTTTTGAAAAAATACCAAGGAGAAGAAAAAGAGTCCCCAGCGTCACCATAAGATACGGGAGATAATGGTACAGGATCACTCTCGGCGCCCAGCAAAGGCTTTCAGCGATGAGTTCCCCAACGAATATCATCCATCCCGGCATCCACCTCTGAAGCAAATAATATGACACAAGCGCCATCGCACTGATTATGAAAGTGCAATAGGCAGAAAATCCAAGCATGGTTCCGGCGCCCGGAAATTTCATGATGATACTTCCGACAAGATTTGAAAGAAATGTTGAAAAGAGCCACATCGGATCAACACTTCTCATAAACTCATAATTTCCCAGGTTGTACGTGGTATCAACAATATCAAGTCCCCTGGTTATACCAAAAAAGGGATATAACAACAATACCACCGGAAAGAAATATCTTTCCAGCGGCTGCCTAAATCCCTTTAATTTCATAAAATAGCTTCTGATATCATTTAACATAAGTCATCATCCACACGTTTTATCAGTCTGAATAAACCTGTATCACCAAGCACTCTTCCGATGAAATTGAAAATATATTTTCTGATCCAGTCCACAAAGATTCCCGCGAAGAACACCATAAGAACAGAAATAACCAGATGAATAAAGAATGTAAGAACATTATCAAGCGGAGTCTCTCCGATAATCTGCTCTATCCACTCAACCCATCTGTCCGCAATCTCAAAGTGCATGTGAAGAAGATACACGCCAAGAGTATATGGCGCTATTATCCTGATCACCTCGGCAAAAAGATTTTCTTTTAACCGCATAAATCTAAAGACTGAAAACAGTCCAAGTGCTCCGGTAAGGGCAAAAAAGAAATTGTAGTGGCAAGGAACTCCCGCATAATATTGGAATTTGCCTTTATATATATAATCGCCTATTTCCTCAGAATAAATTCTTGTAGTCGTATCAAAATTGATCTTATAAAAAATAAAGCCGATCGCAGCTATAACAATAACCGATACAAGATAAACGAGCGCACTTCTCTTTGCATCGCGGAAAAGGACAACATTATATTTCCTGATATATGCCGCGATAAGGTACAGGCAAATGAACCATCCGAAGTCATATCCCATTCTGTCAGTGCCAAACTTTGCGGGAACAATGCTCTTGATAAAACAGAACCACGTAAGAAGTCCTATTATGACTGTCTTAAGCTGTTTTCTCTTAAGAGTATTTACCGCTGCATTCATAACAGGCGCCAGCACATACATGATCACATACGCCGTCACAAACCAGTAATGCTCGCTAGATATCGGGAAAAGATATCTCAAAGCTCTGTCAAGCTTATCTTCAGGCTTAACAGAATATGCTCCGACAAACATCATTGCGCCTGAAATAAGAAGTGTATAGAAATAAACCTGCAAAATAAGGAGTAATATCTTACTGAATTTCACCTTCGAAGAAGACAGATAGTATCCACTGATAAGCACATAGACATTAACCCCCGTGATGGCAATGGCTTCAAGTATCGTTGCAAAAATCTGCACACTAGAAGCAGGCTCTCCAAGTTCAAGCAGTGCTTTTGACTGATTATTAAAATGGAGAGTGATGATCATAAGCATGGCTACGATTCTGAGAAGTTCGATATTCGCATCCCTCTTTTTTTTCGTAATACTCTGACTGTCCATTGCACCTCCGTTTATATTTCCATAGTCAAACCGGTCATATTACTGCTCCTGCCGATTGCTAATTTGCCTTTATCTGTCTGCGACAGCTTTGCCATCTTTAATGCTGTAAACCATATCGCACTTCTCGATTGTCTGAAGTCTGTGCGCGATAATAACAAGTGTTTTTCTTCCATGGAGCTTGTTTATTGAATCCATGATAGCTGCCTCAGTCTCATTATCAAGAGCTGAAGTTGCTTCATCGAGAACAAGTACCTCCGGATCTTCGAAAAGAGCTCTCGCGATACCGATTCTCTGTCTCTGTCCGCCGGAAAGACGAATTCCTCTCTCACCGATCTTGGTATCAAGACCTTCGGGAAGAGACTTAACGTATTCATCAAGTGATGCTTCTTTAAGCGCCTGCCAAACTTTGGCATCGTCAATATCTTCATCGGCATAGCCGAAAGCAACATTTTTTCTGATTGTTGAATCTATCATAAAGATTGTCTGCGGAATGTATCCAATATTCTTGAGCCATCCGCTGTAGTTCTCCATTACGTCAACGCCGTCGGCATAGATGTGTCCGGTCTCTGTCTTAAGGAGTCCCAGCATAACGTCTACGATCGTAGTCTTGCCGGCACCTGATGTACCTACGATACCTACAGACTTTCCGACAGGAACTTCCATATCCGCATGATTAAGTACATATCTGTCAGCACCCGGATATTTATAAGTGATATCCTTAAGTGAAATGGTCTTATTAACGGGAAGCTTCTTGGTTTCAAGCTTCTTTTTGTAATCATCGCTGTTATATGAAATTGAGCTGTCGTTGATCTCCTCCTGAAGATTGTCGCTTACATTCATGAGGAAAGGCTCAAAATAGGCGATACTTGTGAGGTAATTGTTTATTCTGTTGGCACTTGGAAGGAGACGTGCTGCGGCCAGACCAAGAACAGAAAACTGAGCAAACAATGTTGCATCATTTGTTCCGCAAGCCATTGCAAACAACATATATCCAAGCATTCCCGCAATAGCAATAGTCTCAATCAAAAGTCTGGGCGTTGAATTGTAAAGATTGTACTTCTGAACCGCATTGACATATCCTGCGCCACAATTTGCATATCCGTTAATAAAATAGTTTTCTTTATTGGCAATCTTTATCTCTTTTATTCCTGTGACGGATTCATCAATCCACTTATACAGCCCGCTGTAATAATCCTGATTTTCTTCTCCCGCTTTTGTCATAACAGGCTTAATAACATACTTGATAACCAGAAGCACAACCACAAGAAGCGATGCTATAGAAACGGTCATTACAGCATCCTGAGTCAAAAGCATAATAACAAGACAAGCAAAAACAATAATCTCACTTATAAGCTGCAAAGAACTCAGAATAAGCCCGTACATATTATTTACATCAGACGTTATGTTTCTCTGGATAACACTGGTATCTGCATTTAAATAGTACTCGTAAGGACGCTGCATAAAATTGATCATCATTCTTCTTGAAGTTGCAAACTGATTTGTGTATACGAACTTAAGTTGAACTTTGTTCATAAAGAAAAGAAAAATGTTCTTTACAACAAAAACAATTATCATGATCACCATTATGATTGCAACAAACACTCTGGGGCCATCCTCAGCTCCGCCAAGATTAAAAACCGTATAATATACATATGAGAGTTTCTCACTCTTATCTATAAGATCAGGCCTTATCAAAATTTCCATGATGGGAGCGATAAGAGCAATTCCTAATGCTTCAAGTATTCCTCCTATAAGCATCATGAAAACAATGCCAACCATCTGCTTTTTCTGTCTTGCATCAAGCAACAGCATCAGTTTCTTATAAATCTTACGCATAAAATCAATTAAATCCTTCCGATTTATTTACGTTATGACTTTTTTGAACAAAAGACTTCTAAAAAGTCATGTTTCAATCTGTTATCGCTTCATTCTGCCTGTGTATCTCGGGCGCTTCATACTTATCCATGAAATCATCCCCAAGATAATGCTTTTCTTTTACAAAATTGATTGAATCAACAACAGTATATACCGACACAAGTCTGTCGAATGAGAGTCCTTCTATAAAGTTAAGCATCTCCATAGGGAAAGATCCGTCAAGCACGATCGCATCGGGAAACGCCTTGTTATAATCAAGGTAGTCTCTCGGGTGCTGTTTTATCATTACCACAGCATCCCTTCCATCTATATTACCATAGGCGTCAATAATGTCTCTGAATATACGCTCTCTGGTCTCCAGATCGCACAGAGGCTCTGACAAAACAAGAAGTGTCTTTCCGTCTTTTTCCTTAAAGAGCTTATCCCTAAGTCCCTTAATATCATCGACAAAGAGTTCCAGCATCTTCTCTTTTTCCTGCGAAGTAAGTCTGTCCGTGAGCATCTTCCTCGGAAGTTCGACATATTTTTTACAAGGGTAAGGAAGCACCGATATGTTATTAACTTCCATGTCTATGCAATATCTTCCGTAGCCGTTTTGGATATGAATAAGTCCCAGAGATGCGATAAATGCTTTGATCTTAAAATGACCTCTGTTATCATAACGGGCCGTATCATAATATCTTATGCAGTCCAGCCCGTCCTCAACGGCGTGATATCTTATCTTCTTGTAGTTAAGATAATAGCCTATCGGATCGGAATCACAGAAAACATATATATCCTTGTATTCCCTGAAATCAACCGGAATATACTTCTCCTGAAGCTTGCCGAATTTCCTGCAGAACTTCATTCTCTTTATCATGTTCGCCGCGATATTACCCGAATCAGTCTTAAGCGCTTTTAGCTCAGGAAAAAAAGTGTCTTCCTTCTCATCGTACTCAAAAACTTCCTCAAAGATATCGCTCTTCTTCGCTCTCTCCACCATATTTCCGAATTTATTGGACATCTTGGAAAGAACAAGCGAAGCTTTTCCGCCGTCAGCAATATAAAATTCTTTTAAGCATGCCACATACACATGGTAAAAAGTGTGACAGACATAAATTCTATCGAACATCTCTTATCTTCCGTTCCTTAGATCTCTGTAAAACCACAACAGTCTGTAATAAATATAAAACAGAAGGTGTGACTTCATCTGCATCTTAATAAGCTTCTTTTCTTCCGCATGGACTTTTTCAATATAATATTTGTTTTTCTGAAACCCCGGGAAAGTCTCTTTCATCTCTTTTGCAAGCTTCTTTGCAAAGCCGTAGCTGTTCTTAATCCCTGATTTCCTGGGCATTACGGAAAAAAGTGTGTTCACATAAAATAACACGGTGTATTGGAATTCAATCTCGTCTTTATAGTCATCAAAGTAGCCGTTTTCCTTAGCTTCCGTAAGTATCTGTCTTCCGGCGGTCATTCGGTCTTCGAGGTTCTTCTCGGAAATGCTGTGAACCGTCGAAGCATTGTGCTGATAATAAAAATAAAGCGGCTCTTCAATATATTCAAAATGCTTGGACCTTATCATCCAGGTATTACTTACCGCATTGTCCTCGTAAAAAATATCTTCGGGGAAAACATCCAGTTTTTCTTTTGTTCCCGGAATATAATCTCCGACTATGATCTCTCTTTTATAAACCTTTACAACAAGACTTCCTGTCTCTATAAGTAGGTTCTTATAGCGCTCTTTATCCATAACGCCTGTTTGGGAAAAATTGTTGTTGTGGACTACCTTTCCGACTTCGAAGGTATGTTTATCCACAAAGCAGTAGTCACATCCGACCATATCAGCTCCCGTCTCTTCGGCCTTCTTAATAAGCCTTTCGTAGTAATCGGGAACAATCCAGTCATCGGCATCTATAAATCCAAGCCACTCGCCCTTTGCAACGGCAAGTCCGATATTCTTGGCTCCGCCCTGATGGTGATTAACTTCGGACCTTATGGCAATGAAATTATCCGGATACTTTTTGCTGTAATCAAGAAGTATATCATAAGAATTATCCGTCGAGCAGTCATCGACCGCTATAATTTCAAAGTCCTTGGGCTCAAGCGTCTGTGCCACAAGACTCTTTAAACAATAATCAAGTTTTCCGTCAGCTGCCATGTTGTAAACAGGCACTATTATACTCAGTTTTTTCATGTAAGCTCCAAAATTGCCTCAGCTATCTTTTTGGCCCCGTCTCTTCCGACTATGCTTCGGGCCGAGTCACTCATCTTCTGTCTAAAAGCTTTATTATCCACTGACGCAACGCCCCAGGTCACAATCTTGCGCAGCACCTTGTCATCCTCGCGCACATCTCCCGCGTATTTGGCCGCTCCGACTTTGTCAAAGCCTTTTACAAATTCCATCTGATTGTCTGCCATACTGAACACTACTGTCGGAACGCCGATCGCACACAACTCGTAAAGCGTTGTCCCACCTGCAGTTACAGCAAAATCAGCTTTTTCCATAATTTCCGACATATCCGTCACGTATTCATGAAGTGTAATCTCCGAATGCTTACCGGCAAGTTCTTTTAGTTCCTCTTTGTAATCGTCTTCAAAAAGAGCTCCCACTATAACATCACATGAAATATCCGTCGCAAAACACGGCACATTACTGCCAACTTCCCGCTCTTCATAAACACTCTTAAGCATAGTTCCGATAACGCGATAAGGATCTGTTCCTCCCGTAGAAAGAAATGCTCTTCCCGCAATATCTTTTACATTGTAATCAATGTCTGAAAACTGTTTTCTCAAGGGTGCATATTCTCCACCCAGAAGTTTTACAGGTGCACTGTACATGTTCTCATCAAAGATCAGATCGTAATTGACAACCATGTCAACCGGATAGTCAAACTTGCAAAGATCGTCAATATAGCCGGTCTTCGTGCTTGGACTGTTCTCTTTTATAGACTCGTTCAGAAGATTAAAATACTCTTCTGTCATAAAATATGAATCTATTAGGAAAAAATCCGGCTTCTCATCTCTGAGCATCTCGTCCATTACAGGAAAATCCGTTAGTGAATCCGAAAAAACAGAGTGAAGTATCGTTGCATTGTAGAAAACTCCGTCCTCCTCAGACAAGGTCTTTAAAAGATCCGCGCTGCTTTCGTCAGATAAGATAAACTCCACATCTGCCCCAAGATCCGACAGCTCTTTTGCGATTGTCATACACCTGCGTATATGTCCTGTCGCTATTATTCCGTTACCGTTTGCCTTGATCCAGACTTTTTTTCCCATTCTGTCCTCCCGGCATTAAACATAAACAGTTCATATCCTTAGTTAAAATCTTCGTACTTAAGCGGTTCGCCTCTGTACAGGTCATGCGAAGCTCTCTTTCCGACAATATTGTCATATTCTATAGGCGGAAGCCCGTTACCCGGACGGATCGATCTGATATTCTCAGAAGTAAGCACTTCGCCCTGTTTGATGTCTTTTACAATAAAAAGAGATCTTGCTCCTTCTCGCTCTGTTTCCTGAACGGGAGTAAGCTTATATTCTTTGCTTCCAAGAGCTTTTTCAACCATTCTCACATTCTTTACAAGCTCCGCAAACTCCTGCGGTTCCATTGAAAAAGCTCCGTCAGGACCTCCGTCACTTCTCTTTAGTGTGAGATGCTTTTCTATCATTCTTGCACCGAGCGCAACAGAAGCTACCGCAACCGCGCTTCCCATAGTATGATCGGAAAGTCCCATAACACAGCCGTATTCCTGTGCAAGCGTCGGTATCATATTAAGATTTACATCTTCATATGGCGTTGGATAAGCGGATGTGCATTTCAAAAGAATTACATCCTTATTTCCCTCTGCAAGACACGCCTCTATTGCAAGCCTTATGTCGCTCTCCCTTGCCACTCCAGTAGCGATGATCATCGGCTTTTTCTTTGATGCGCACTGCCTGATAAGCGGAATATCCGTTATCTCATAAGAAGCGATCTTGTATGCGGGCATATCCATCTCTTCCATGAAATCAACAGCCGTGCTGTCAAAAGGGGATGAAAAGCAATCAAGTCCCAGCTTTTTTGCCTCTTCGCAGAGCTTTGGCTGCCAGTCCCAAGGGGTGTATGCTTCCTCATAAAGCTTATGAAGAGTTGTACCGTCCCAGATAGTTCCGCCCGTAATCTGAAAATAGCTCTTATCAGAATCGATTGTTATCGTATCAGCCGTGTAAGTCTGCAGCTTTATGGCATCAACACCTGCCTCTTTTGCAGCATGGATTATCTCTATTGCCCTGTTATAATCCTGCAGATGATTGGCTGACATCTCAGCAATAATATAGACTGGATCGTCAGTTCCGATGTAGTGATCTGCGAGCTTGATCCTCCGGTTAAGTTCAAACATAGACATTTCCTATGTCCTCCAAAAAATTACTCAAATCTGTTTTTTGCCATGTACTCATCATTTGTCCAAGGCTCTCTTGCAACAAAAAGACTTCCGTCCTTTTTCTTTACATAGACAGCCGGAAAATAATGTATGAACAGAGGAGTCAGGCAAATCGTGTATCCGCCTGCATTTGTAAAGACTACCCTGTCCCCCGGCTCAAGCTTACGCTCGTTATCTGCCGGAAACAATCTGTCGTATTCCATACAGGTTGCGCCGCATATCATCTGCGTAGAGATAACTTCTCTGTTCTCATCATTCTTATATTCAAGTCTGTGAGGATACACCCTTCTTGTGACCTGCGGATTCAAGTTAACTCTGCTTCCGTCTATCACCACGTAAGTGTGCTCTCTGACCTGCTTTGTATCAATAACACTTGTCACAAAATCAAAACTTGATGAGACCATGGAAACTCCGGGCTCCATAATGAGCTTTGTCTTGCTCACATCAAACTTCTCAGAAAGAACCTCCGCAATAGCCGGAACATAATCCCTAAAGTCAGGCTTTCCCTTTACTCCGCCGTAGTAGCCGCCGCCCATATCGACATATTCAAGATTGAGATTATACTCATCTGCTACTATCACTGCCACTCTTGCTAGTGCTTTGAATGCATTGATTGTTCTGGACTTTGTCGATGAATGAAGATGAAGCCCCGCTATCTCAACATTTGCGTTTTCCTTAAGCTTTTCTATCACGTTCTTAAGCGCGCCGTTTTCGTAGCAATATCCGAACCTGCTGCCCTCTTCATCTGCCAAAACCTCATCCGGTATCAGCTTCTGAAGGTCGTAGTTTACTCTAAGCCCAACTTTGAGCTTCTTGTCCTTATTTGCCGCAGCGATCTCTTTTACCCACTCAGGTTCATAGTTTGAATCAAGATTAACTATTCCGCCGCCCAGGAGCACTTCTTCAAATGCGCTTCTATCCTTGATCGGTCCGTTAAATATCACCTGATTTGGTCTATATCCAAGCCTTTTTGAAAGTTCATACTCTTCCTTTGATACCACTTCCGCATAAAAGCCGTTATCCTTAAAGTGCTTAAGGAGCCAGGGAAGTGAATTGGTTTTTACGGAAAAAGAACAGATGTAATTATTCCATCCCTTCTTCAAAGCGCCTTTCAGCAATTCAATATCCGCATCTAGTTTACTCTCGTCAACTCTGTAATACGGAGTTTTGAGAGCCGTATCATCAAATTTGGAAAAAGAATCCTTTGCCGTCAGACTTCTTTTTCCCTCGGCGCAAAGCCTCTTAAACTTCTCCTCAGCTATCTCCCAATCCTTAGGAGTATCTATATCCTGAACTTCGTCCTCATCAAGAATGATCGGAACCATATCGTCCACATCTGTTGTTCCGTCTCTAAAAAAAGCATCAGTTCTGCAAGCATAGAACTGGCCGCTGTCATGATAAAGTTTCTCAAGATCCTGAGATCTCACCGTGGCAAATTCAGGATATCTCCGCACAAGTCTGCCGTTTTCCACAACAAAACCTCTCTGCGGAGGATATGAAAACAGGCAAACAGGCGTTACCGACTCATGCTCATCAAGCTTAACCATCGCTTCTTTTAGCCTATCAGCCGTTATGAATGGAGCCGTTGGATATATGCAGCAGAACTTATCAAAGTTCTTTCCGTTTTCCTTATATGTATTAAGTACTTCCGCTATAACCTGATCGGTTGTCGCATAGTCACCTGCTGTTTCGTCAGATCTGAAAAAAGGAATCTCGGCACCTGCTGCCTTCGCTATCTCAGCTATCTTCTCATCATCCGTAGACACCATTACCGTATCAAATGCACCACTCTCTATCGCAGCGCTTATTGAATAAGCAATTATTGGCTTTCCGCAAAAATTCTTTATATTCTTGCCCGGTATTCTTTTGCTTCCGCCTCTTGCGGTAATTATCGCAACAGAGCTCATCTGTTATCCTCCAGCTCAAATTCACTAAGTATTGCATCTGCGTATCCGTCAAGTTCAAATGGCGAATCCGCTTCAATGCAGAAATATCCTCTTCCCATGACTGAAGCTCCGTTCGTGACTTTCCCAAGAAACATGCCTTTTTTGAGATTACAGCACCACGCCTTTAACGGATATTTCTTGAAAAGCTCCTTCTCATCGGGAACTTTATTAACTCTGACATTTTCAAAATCAAAATATCTGATGAGCATGTTCTTTTCCACATCAGGCTCAAAAGAATATGATTTATCAAGCGCAGGAACTGCAAATTTAATAAACTCCGTGACTTCATCGACACCGCTTGCAAGTGGTGTGAAAAGGTTATGAAGGTTATGTCCCGAAGGTCTTGCGGAAATTTCAATTATAAAGGGATTACCGTCATTGTCCTTGATTATGTCCGCGTGAATGATATTGCTCTTAAAGCCTATCGCATCTCCTGCTCTGGCGATAAGCTCTTTTGTCTTTTTGAAAAACTCTGCATTCTTATCGGTTTCGATAACGGAATAATATCCGATGCACTCTCTGTACGGTGGCGGGGTATTCTTTTTTCCTCTGAGAAGAATAAGTTTAAACTCTCCGTCCACAAAAACTCCGTCCACGCCGTACTCGGTTCCTTGAACACAGGTCTCAACGCAATAATCCTCATCGTAGGGCTGACCTGAAAGGAATTTCTCTTTAAGTTCCTGTGGAGTATTGAACATCTCTACTCCGCGGCTTCCCGATCCAAATCTGGGTTTTACTATCACGGGATAAATCGTGTTAATCTCATCAATATCGGTATTTTCTTCTCCTGCCGGAATCAGGTAAAGTTCTGCATTTCTAAGTCCTTCTTCCGCGAGTATCTTATGAAACTCGTATTTATCCGTGCATACATTTGCCGCATCAAAAGAAACACCGCAAAGATTATATTTATCATTAACGGCACCTGTCGTAGTCAGATATCTACCGATTGGAACAGGCAGAACCACGTCAGGCTTATTTCCATCCCTATCCAATATCTCAAAGACCTTCTGCGGATCTCTTATATCTACAACAAAGGAAGCATCGGCCGCTTTAAGACCAGGTGCTTCCGGGTTTCCGTCAAGAGCTATCACTTTAAGGCCCAGCTCTTTTGCCTTATTTATCACATAAATTGATTCGGAGCTTGCTCCGATTACTGCTGCTGTCATATGTTTACGCCTCCTTCAAAAGGTGCTAAATCGCGCATATTTAGACGTATTGATTATAATATATGGCGGGGCAAAGGTCAAAAAAATGGGGGGCTTTACATAGTGGGGGTATGCGCTCATAAAGCGATTTTTCACACCTGTTATGCTCGTTGACATTCAATGCATAAAAAAGCGGAAAGATTTATTCTTCGCTCCAAAACTCGCCCATAAATGGGCTCAAACAGTTGGAGCGAGACAGAATAAATCTTTCCGCTTTTTTATACTCTTGAATGTTACAACTCACATAAATGGTGTGAAAAATCGCTTTATGAGCTATATACTTCCACTGTGTAATAGCCGGTACTTAATCATCCTCACCGACCGGCTTTACTCCCAAACTGATATCCAACAGCAAAAACCATTAAATAGGTTAATGCACATAAACATATCAACAATGTAAAATTGACATTTTTGATGAAATACTTAGCATAAATATGCCCCAACGCACTTATTCCTATAACTACGCCTCCACCTGCCTCCATATATAAGTTATTCCCTACTCTGAAATGACCTAAAGCAGCTCCGACCATAAAGAATACAATCATTAAAATCACAATGACAGGCATATAATTTTCGATATCGTACATTGTCGTTTGGTGATATGAAATAAAGAGAAACAATATACAAAACAAAACCGAATCTATTCCCAAGAAAAGATTAAACTTAAATTCCGCTATATCCTTTTTACAAAATATCATCCCCATAATTACTATTGGCACCAGCACTATTGCATCCGTCATTATATATTCTTCAAGTCTATTGCTTTCGACAGATATCAATGTTAGCAAATCTATTATTATAAAAAGAAACGAAAGTATAATATATGATGTAAATATTTTGGAATTCAAACGTATCATAATAATTTCCACAATCTGTTTTTTGTTATCCTCAGACCTATTTTTTGGCAAAAGTCATCTCTAGTATTTTGTCCCATTAACCAGCTCTATAAATTTTAATACGCCTTCTTTATGATATTGTGTGAGTTTATTCATTTGCACTTCTTCAACAACGTTACTCACTACAATACTTTCACTTTCTTCAGTTACTTTAAATACGCAATCATGTGTACTGTTATAAAAGCCAATTTCTATTTTATTACATCAAATTTTAGCAACTGAATCATCTTCTTTTAACTTATAAAATAAATCATCATATCATCTCAATACTCATATGCTTTTGTAATTCACTAAGAATCTCAGAACTCTGATCATAATTTTCAAGTTTTATCTTATTTGATTTACCTTTATTAATCACGCATATGCTATCTTGGACACTGTCATAAAAGCAAGTTTCTATTCTATCGTAATAGAAACGCTTTTCACCTATTATTTTCTTTTCGACAAAATAATCAGTATTGATTATTATCCTTTTTATCCCTAATAGGCAAGCCAGCAACAATATCAATACAGCAAACACTGTCACAACAAAAATCGTGCCAAAATTTTCCTTGATACTTATGTCTCTTATAATGAAAGTTCTTGATACTGTCACCAAACCTGCCGGCAGTGCCATAAGGATTAGAAGCATCTTATTTTTAAATCGTTCTTTATATATCTTTGTTCCCATTATATCAACACTCTCAAAACAGTTTATTTTCGCGGACAATTCTTAGAAAGATAATATAATAAAAGATCATAATTCTTATATGTTCCATTACTTATATAAATTGATTCACTATCACAAAACTTAATTGCTATTTCACTATACCTATTCATTCTTGCAGTTTCTATAGTACTAGAATAGGAAACAATCTCATTTGGAGTTATCTCTTGTTTCTTCTTAAATGCTCTTTTTATAACTATCTTATTATTGTCTACAATTATCCTATCTGATATTAGATGCGATAATTTCCAAAATATAACTCCAATCAACGCGATAGGCATAAATAATAAAATATATACTCCTATACTGTTTTCGCCTGTTCTAATATATTCTACTATCAAACAAAGGAACAACATTAAGCACATCATAATTCCAAAAACACAGGTAACCGCCTCAAATATCCCTTTCCAATTTAATACAACCTTAAAGGAATCTATTGCTTTATTTTTCATCCTTCACAAGCCTCCTGCCAATCCAAATACGCATTTTCTGTATCGGATAATCCTTTTATTAAAAAATCAGTAAAGACTTTTCCTGCTCTTCTTGCAGGTGCCATATTAATTGCTTCCCATTTAGTCAGCTTATTACTCAACTGGCGCCATTCACACTCTAAAGCTCTAATACGTGCTTTACTTTTCCCTTTTAATCGTGCACGCTGTAAGTTTGCTTGTGCATTCTCAATATCCTCCATTAAATCCATATACCCTTTTTGCTTTTTCAAATCAATATTCTTTAACTTAATTCCTGCTGAAGCCACAAAAGCAGCCCCTTCAGCAACTCCATTCGTTATCAAAAAACGCTTTCCATCTTGTAAACTCTTAGAAAATGAAAACTCCCCCTTCCAAAAATCTATTACAGAACTGGTGGCAGTATCCATCCCCGTTGTAGTTCCAATACGTAATAATGGATTTATAACTTTTGCAGCTTTACCCGCATTTTTAATGTAAGTAGCATCTCCAAGCATTCCACTTAATGCACCTCCACCTGCAGATACTCCGACTTCCACCCAGTCAACGTTTGTACCATTTTGAGTTATTTGTGTTCCTAAATCAACTAATGCGCCTCCAACCGCGCCACCTAATGCTGGATTTATAAACGACAAACCAACCCCTGCTCCAACACCAATAACCGAAACAATAGCGCCTGCCACTTCCTTATTATCATTAACCCACTTTCCAACGCTCGTTGATGCAATTTTATTATTTAAACTTGCCTGCACACTATTAATAGAGTTTTGTAGATTGTTAGCGGCATCCCATGCTTTAACAGCTCCAATAGAAAGTTCAGCCGCAACCCTAGTAATAAAACTAGGCTCATTTCCATCATTATCAACAAGATTCACCGGATTGCTCCAGCAATAGCCATAATGATTGATTGTAAACGGGCTATCAATGAACCCCTTTACATTATCTTCAGACTGGAACCTTCCATTATCAGCACTATAAAATCTTGCCTGTGCAAATTTTAATCCCGACACTTCATCTTCCTGATAGCCTGTGAATGCAAACGGCTGTATGATGTTTCCGTTTGTCGTGTAAGCATGCTTCTGATTTTTGTCTCGTCTATTTCCTGTGAATGGATCTATGTTTCTTCCAAAGTCATCAAAAGCATATGAGCTTACAGCCATTCCGTCTGTACCTGTCATGTACATAGGTGATCCAAGTTCATCCTGAAGGTAATAGAAATTATTACCTTGCTTTGACATAGAGATCACATTATTATCATAAACAAAACTCTCTGTCTCACCGTTCACTGTTCTCTCAAGAAGGTTATAGTAATCCTTTGAAAGATCGCAGAGGTACTCGATTTTCTCTTCAGGTCTTGTGGATTCTACTCTGAATCCAAGTCCGTTATAATGGTTCTCAAGTTCGCCCTTATCCTTATCAACTACCTTTGAGAGCATATTTGTAGCATCAAAAGTAAAGATCTTCTGTAAAAGACCATCTATGAACTCTCTTGTCTGGTTGCCACGCTTATCGTAATCGTAGGTCTTGAGGATAGCCTGAGAGTTATTAAGCTCCTTAGCTTCTACAAGTCTGTCAAGAACATCATATGTATAAGATGTCTTTGTCTCTGTTTCAGACATACTTGTTCTGTTGCCAAATGCATCGTATTCGTAGGAAACTTTTGTTATTCCATCGTGCGTTGTCTTTGTAAGACGTCCGATAGCATCATAGCTGTATTCATATCTTCCAGATACCTTTTCAAGACCTCGTCTGTTTCTATCGATACCAGTGATAAGGCCAGAATTATCGTATGAATAGAAATACTTATCAAGTACGCCCTGTTTATCGGTACTTGTCATACTTTCAAGATTTCCACCGGGCATGTATGTATAAGCCTGGCTTACGCCGTTAGCGAAGTTCTTGCTTACAAGTCGGCCTATTTCATCATAAGCATATGTTGTCTCTTCACCATTTCCGATTACGCTACTGAGCTGAAGCTTATTGTCGTAATTATAAGAAACCACTTTTCCATCAGGATATGTAAGCTTTGTTCTCTCACCTGTAGCGCCGTACTCATAAGCTACAGTCCTGTTCTTAAAGTCTGTTACCTTTGTAAGTCTGCCAAGGATATCGTTCTCAAGGATTGTATTTCCGTACCAGTCATTTATCTGACTTAACTGGTTAAGCTCGTTATATGAGAATGCAACACTTCTTCCGTCAGCATATCCTACCTTTGTTACTCCACCGGCATTATTATACTCATATGTTGTTGCATAGTTATCCCTGTCAGTCTTTGTCTTAAGGCGTCCATACTGATCGTACTCATAAGTTTCCTTCTGACCAAGAGCATCTGTTACTTCCGTAAGCTGACCCGAAAGATCATATGAATAGATTGTTACACGTCCGTCTTTACCAACTGTAGGGAATACGTCTCCTGATTTCTCTTCATTGCTTACAAGCCCTTCTGCCCTGTGCACGCTCTTAAGATTATCAAGGGCATCATAAGTATATGCTGTCTCATTTCCAAGAGCATCTACTACGCTCTTAAGACGCCCTGTAGCTGTATATGTATAAAGAGTTGTACTATTCCCGTCAATTACCTTTGTAGCTCTTCCAAGTGCGTCATACTCATATTCAACACATCTTCCATCCGAGCCTGTTACTTTATTTACTCGGCTAAGAACATCATAGCCGTAATCAATCTCATAACCGTCAGCAAATTTTCTTGTCTTAACTCTTCCTGCTCCATCGTATGTAAGTTCCTGCTCTGTTACGCCACAGAAGCTTACTGCTGTAAGTCTTTTTCCTTCTGTGTATGTGAACTTACGCACTTTTCCTGCTGCATCAGTGATTGAATCTATAAGATCCATTTTGGTGTATTTGTAAGATACTTCATTTCCAAGAGCGTCCGTTTCCTTTGTCACTCTGTTTAAAAGGTCATACTCACGCTTTGAAACATTTCCGAGAGTATCTGTAACTTCCGTAACGTTACCTGCTTCGTCATATGTATGGCCTGTCTTATGACCGAGAGCATCTGTCTCTTCCGTGACTCTGTTAAGGGCATCATAAACATAGCTCTTTATTCTGATATCGCCAAGATACTCAGCCGTTACATTTCCGTTCTTATCATAATCATAGCCTGTTGTTCTTCCCTCGGGATCTGTGACTTTAATAAGTCTCATAAGAGGGTCATACTCATACTTTATCCGGCCGCCGTTTGGAAGTGTTACAAGTTCCTGCTTACCCATCGCATTATAGGTTATTTCGGTACTTCTTCCTTCTTCGTCGGTTACCTTTGAAACCCTTCCCATAATGTTAATGTCAAAGTTTTTTTGTGTTCCGTCAACTTCTTTAACAGAAGTCACTTTTCCTGACTTATCATATCCGTATTCCCTTGTATTTCCGAGGGCATCTGTTGTCTTTACGATCCTGTCAGCGTTGTCGTACTCGTATGATGTTGTGGCTCCGTCTGCTGCCGTGGAAGAAATAACTCTATTAAGTTCGTCATACTTATAGCTCGTCTTTACTCCGTCAGGATCTGTTACTGTAGCGACATTCCCTCTGTCATCGTAAGTAAAGTTTGGTCCTATTCCTCTATCATCAAAGATTGCTTTTATATTTCCTTCACTGTATGCAAATATAAGGGCGTTTCCTCCGGGAGCTGCAATCTCTTTTATTGTGCCGTTTTTGTTGTAAAAATATTTGTATGTGTCATCTCTTGGTCCTTTTACGGTATGAAGCTTTCCGTCTGCCCTGTAGGTAATGTTGGTCTTATTTCCAAGCGCATCAATAACCTGGGTTACATGACCTCTGTTATCATAAGCGATTTTGGTCGTATTGCCGTTCTTATCGGTAATACTTGTTTTAAGATTCATGCCATTGTATGAATAAGTTTCCTTGCCGTCATAGTAGGCTGTCTCTATATGCCTTCCGAAATCATCATGCGTGTAAGTAACCTTATTGCCGTTCTGCTCTGTAGCAACCGTTATCTTCTTCTCGTCGTCATACTCATATGTCATCACAGTATTGTCAGGAAAACTCTGCTTTACTGTTCTTCCCTGCTCATCATACTCATTTGTGATAGATGTAATTCCTTTTGGATTAATT
>NZ_KK366046.1:51424-52755 GCF_000686965.1 Butyrivibrio sp. AE2005 | reverse complement strand
AGCCTGTCATCGTCATAGGTATAAGAAACACACCTGCCCGCCTGATCGGTAACAGATGTCATAAGAGTAACTCTTATTTTTCCAAGTTCATTGAAGATACATTTTTCAATATACTCAAATGTAAGAGTGTTTCCGTTCTTGGTACTTATATGTGTAACACAGCGCTTGCCTCCAACGATATCGTATGTAAAAGATACATTATCGCCGTCGAAATCTCCAAGCGCTACAAGATATCCCCTGTCATCAAATCTCTCATATGTGCCGTCATCCTGAGTGATAACATAGCCGTCGGAGAGCTTTTCAAGGAGTCCTTGTTCGCCCTGCGTTTCGAAATAAAGGTCTTTGTCATATACATCGTCGATCTTTTTATACTCGCCTTTACTTCCGTCAGACTTTTCTATCTTTATTATTCCGTCTTCTTCCACAATTCGCTTTTCAAAGGTATGCTTCCAGCCTTTTCCGAGGCGTCCGCCCTTTTTGTCCATTGCATTATAGAATCTTCCAAACGAAAGAGGATATTTACCTCCAAGTTCAATATCAACGTGTTCATTTATATAGTTTCCGCTGCACATATTTACAGGGTCATACTTAAGAATTGTACTGAGCACGTTCTTACCAAGTTTATCCACAAAACTTCCCGAACCCTGCGCTTTATTTACGCTGTCCTCAAGGAAATCACCAAGCCTTTCGATAACGCCCATCTCAATGTTGCCGTCACCATTTACAAGTAATCCCTTGCAGCTTCTGAGATCTTCAATCTCCTGTTTTAACTTGCCTATTCTATAAGGAAAACTAACAGACGATATCTTGGCCGCCTGCTGATTATCGAAATTGATGAACCTGTTGACAAGATCAAGGATCATTCCGTCCTTTGATGCGTCTCCGCAAAGATTCCCGTAAGCATTTGATGCCATAAAGAAATCGTATTCATCGCAGTTTCCGTACTTACTTCCAAACCTGCTGTGAATGTTATCCTTTAAAACCTCCATGCTTGTTGCCCATGTTTTATAAACTGAGGCACAGCCGTGAAGTTCTATGTTAAGTCCTTCAAGAACGATCGTACTTATCTTGGCATCATCAGCTTCATCAACCGCAGCTTTAAATCCATTTACATACTCCGTAAGAATGGTTCTAAAGTCCCTTTCAATCCTTAGTATTTCATCAAGCTTTGCCTGCTCAACTGTTCCTACAAGGAGTTTTGCCTTATCGGCACTCTTTCCTTCCCAGTTTGCTTCCCCTGTAAAGCTGTCCTGCGCTCTCTTATGCGCTGCAGCTTTTTCTTCATATTCATCCATAGCAGAAAAAAGGTCACTTATGTAAGCATTGAATTC